>JAKPSR010000193.1 GCA_029571425.1 Spirochaetota bacterium
CTCGATCCCGAGGTCCGGGACTTCTTCGTCAAGGAGCTGGACTTATACGCCAACGGCTCGAGCATGCACGAAGATGGGCGCGTCGTCGCCCGGCGCATCAGGGACGCGCGCGCTGAGGTTGCCGCCCTCATAGGCGCGAAGCCGGACGAGATCTACTTCACGTCGGGCGGCTCCGAGTCGAATAACACCGTCTTTAACACCGTTTGCTCGCCCGCCCTCGCGCGCACCTCATTCCTTCGCGAGCGTTTCGGCTCGCGGCGCGGCGTCGTGACCTCTTCCATCGAGCATCCTTGCGTGATCGAGTCGGCGCGACGGCTTGAGTCCCTCGGGTACCGCGTCACCTGGCTCCCCGTCGACCCAGACGGCGTCGTCGACATGGGCTTCTACCGCGCCCACCTCGAGAACGTCTCTCGCGGCGACGAGGCCGACCGCCCGATCCTCGTTTCCGTGATGATGGCGAACAACGAGATCGGCACCATACAGGACATCAAGGAGCTTGCCCGCCTCGCGCACGAGGCGGGGGCCCTCTTCCATACCGACGCCGTGCAGGCGGCGGGAAAGATACCGGTGGACGTCGAGGAACTCGGCGTCGATTACCTGACACTTTCGGCCCACAAGATCTACGGCCCCAAAGGCGTCGGCGCCCTCTACGTTCGAAAGGGCGCCCCTATCGAGACCTTCATCAGGGGCGGCCATCAGGAAAGCGGGGTTCGCGCGGGAACCTACAATGGTCCCGCGATAGCAGCCTTCGGCGAGGCCGCCCGGCTCGCGCGTTCCCGACTCGCCGACTACGCGGCGAGGACGCGCGCCCTCCGCGAGCGGCTTCGAGACGGGTTCCTGGCCGCCGTCCCGAATATCCGCGTTAACGGCCACCCGGAGCGCGTCCTTCCGAACACCCTCGACGTCTCCTTCCCCGGGGCCGAGGGCGAGGCCATCCTCCTGATGCTCGATATCGCCGGGATATCGGTGTCGACGGGCTCGGCGTGCGCCTCGGGCAGTCTCGAGCCCTCGCACGTCCTCATGGCTACGGGCGTGGGCCCCGAGCTCGCGCATGGATCGATACGGTTCAGCCTCGGCCAATACACGACCGAGGAGGAGATAGACTACGTGCTCGCCCAGGTGCCGCCGGTGATCAAGAAGCTCCGCGGTTTCTCCACGGTGGCGGGCTGAGGCGCAAGGAGAGTCAAGATGACGGAGTGGCTGTACTCGGACGTCGTTAAGGAGCATTTCACGAACCCGAAGAACGTGCTGGAGGGCGATGAGTCGTCATGGCCGGCCGATGGGCGGGGAATCGTGGGGAACATAAAGTGCGGTGACCAGATGCTGATCCTGATCCGGGTCTCGGACGGGATCATCTCGGACTGCCGATGGAAGACCTACGGCTGCGCGAGCGCGATCGCCTCGACCTCTATCCTCTCGGAGGCGATCAAGGGGATGCGCCTCGAGGACGCGTACGTCCTCAAGCCCGCCGACATCGTCGCCCGTCTCGGCGGGCTCCCGGCGAACAAGATCCACTGCTCCGTGCTCGGCGACAAGGCCCTGCGCGCGGCAATCGACGATTACCTCGAGCGGAACGGGAAGCCCTCGCTACGCGGGCAGGAAGCCGCCGAGGTGATATGCACTTGCCTAAACGTGACCGACCGCGACATCGAGGAAGCCTATAAGGCCGGCGACCGCACCTGGGAAGACTTGCAGGCGCGGACTAAGATCGGCACGGCCTGCGGCGGCTGCCGCGGCAAGGCTATGGAGCTCCTTCACCAACTCGAGCACCTTTACGGGGAGTGAGTCCTCGTATTACTCGACTTGCAGGGGGAAAAGGGCGTTGCGCTCGTTTCCTGCGACGTCGCGCGCGCTGATCAGAAGGTCGACCTTCCCGCGCGCGAGCGACAGCTCGCCGAGGAACACCCGCCCGTCCTTCTCGTATAGCCCTTCGTAATCGGTCCTCTCGCCCGCGAGGAATAGCCGTCCGTCGCGCTCCTCCATCGTCTCGAAGGGGATCGCCAGCGTTTCCATGCCGTTTACGCTCACCGCGACGCGGAAGGGAGCGAGCGCGCCGCGCCTGCCTGCGAGCTCGTCGGAAACCTCCGCGTAGAGGCGATACCGCCCCTGGCGCACGAACCTCGCGCCGGCGAGGGGGAATACCTGGTTCCCCTGGCTCACCAGGGTGACGCCGCTCACCGTGGGCGCCCGGTTGTCGGCAAGGTTGGGAAGGACGAGTAGGGGGTTTATCAGCCTACGCTTCGCGGTGTCGATGACGGAGAAGCTCGCCGCCCCGCTCTTGCCCCACGCGCTCGAGCCAGCGACGCCGATCAATGCTCCCGAGTCGACGAGGGTCCGCCCCTCGATCGCGTTGATGGACTCGAGTCCGCCGTACACGGTGACGAGGCCGTCGTCGTGGGCGACGATCGCCGCGTTACCGAGGGCGCTTGGGAATCCGCGCATGTTCCGATTGCGCTCGATGACCATCACGAGTTCCCCATGCCCGGCCGCGCGAAGGGAACCGGCGTCCTCGAAAAGGATGCCGCGCTCCAACGCGCCGTCCGCTCGCTGGCCGAAGAGGCGGATGGGGTTCACGCCGGTGACCGGCCACTCGAAGGCGGCGAGCCTGCCGACGAGTAAGATGGCAGCGACCATGCCGGCCGCGCGAGCTATCGTTCGTTTCATCGTAGCCCCCTGATGTCGAGGCGGGAAACCGTCCGGTCGCTCCCCAGATAGATGGACGCGCCGCGAAGCGCCATGAAGGCGTCGTCCGCCTGGAATCGCGCGGTGGCTAATCGGTGGTTCGGGGGCTCGACAACGGAAAGGGTATGCGTTTTACCGCTCGAGCTCAGTACCAGGATGACGGCGCCTTCCTCGTCGGCCTCGATCGCCTCGATACGCCCGTCGATGTCGAGCGGGAGAGACGAAAGATCGCGCGTGTCGACGATTGACAGGCCTCCCGATCGTTCATAGAAGGCGCGACGGCCGTCGCGCGAAAACCCGACGAACACCTCTCGCCTAAGGTCGTCGTCGAGGTACTCATGAAAAACTACCTTATGCTGGCCCGGCGTCACGGCGACGAGGATGAATCGCTGGCGGCGAAGTCCTGAGACGCAGGCGACGAGCTTGCCATCAGGCGATATCGCGGCGCCGAGGATCACCTCGCGCTCGCTTCCGCCCGGCGAAAAGGAAAACGCGGGCGATCCGTCCGGACCGACGCAGGCGAGGGTACCGTCGGCATACCCCAGGACGGTCCCGCCGGATGATGAGTCGAACGCCGTGATCGGGGCCGGATGCTCTCGCGTCCATCGCGTCGCGCCGTCGGGCGCTATCTGGCTAACGGCGTCCCCGCCGGGAAGGAACAGGAACGCGCGGTCCTCGTCGAGGTGG
>JAKPSR010000197.1 GCA_029571425.1 Spirochaetota bacterium
CTGCGCGAGTCCGTGCAGGTCCTGGAAGTTGGTGGTAAAGGCGTTCGCGCCGACGTCGGAGAGGAAGGCGCGGAGGGCAATCTCGATCCTAGCCTGCTCGCGAATAGCGGCGAGGGCCGCGCCCTTGTCGCCGCCCCACGAAATCTCGTATTCCTCGCCGTACCGGGCGACGAGGGCGTCGACTTCCTTCTCGCCAACGGCGGCCACGCGCGCGACGAGGTCGCCTACGCCGTAGTACGGGACGGACCAGCCGAGCTTGATCATCGCCTCGACCTTGTCGCCGTCGGTTACCGCGACGTCGCGCATGTTGTCGCCGAAGCGGGCGACGCGGAGGGTCTTACCGTCGGCGACGGCGCAGGCGGCCCGCATCCACCGCGCGATCCGGCCAACCGTCTCACCGTCCTTCCAATGCCCGACAACGACCGTCCGCGGCACGTCCATCCGCGCGGTAATGAAACCGAACTCGCGGTCGCCGTGCGCCGACTGGTTCAGGTTCATGAAGTCCATGTCGATCGTGCCGAAGGGAATGTCGCGGTTAAACTGGGTGTTGAGCTGGAGGAGCGGCTTCCGGTACGAGGCGAGGCCGGCGATCCACATCTTGGCGGGCGAGAAGGTGTGCATCCAGGCGATGACGCCCGCGCACCGCCCGTCGGCGTTCGCCGCCTCGAGCGCGGCGCGTATGTCCTGCGCCGTCGTCAGCGTCGGCTTCCAAATGACCGGGCACGGCAACGTCCCGCCCGCGTTCAGGGCGTCGACAACCTTCTTCGAATCGTCGGCGACCTCGCGAAGGGTCTCGTCCCCGTAGAGGTCCTGGCTTCCGGTGAGGAACCAATATTCATGCTTCTTCAAATCGATCATTTCGTCTCTCCTTCGATAAAATCCCCGAGCCTGCGATATCGTCCGTAGAGCCCGTCGTAGATGGCAACGCGTTTGGGGTCTGGTCGATGCACGCGCTCGGTCCCGGCGCAGAGCGCCTTCTGCGCGCTAAAGACGTCGGGATAAAGCCCGGCCGCCGTCGCGGCGAAGATCGCCCCGCCGATCGCGCAGGACTGGTCGCCCGCGGTCACCTCGATCACTCGGTTGGTCACGTCGGCCAGTATCTGCATCCCGAGGACGCTCTTCCGCGCGACGCCGCCGATCGCCATGATCCGCTCGATATGAATGCCCCCCGCCTCCAAGCACTCGATGATCGCGCGCGCGCCGAAGGCGGTGGACTCAAGGAGGGCGCGCATCAGGATGGGGGCGTCGGTGCCAAGGTCGATCCCGGCGATCGCCGCCTTAAGGTTTTGGTTCGAGAACGGGGTGCGCCGGCCATTGACCCAATCGAGGGCGACTGGCGACGACGCAGAAGGCTCGACCCGCTCGGCGGCAGCCTCGAGCGCGCGAAGGAGGCTCTTTTCGGCGAGCGATAGGTCGACGCCGCCGAGGGACAAGTCGATCGCCGCGAGGTTCCGAAGCGGCCACGAAAGGAGGTTGCGGAACCAGGCGTAGTAGTCGCCGTACGCCGATTGCCCCGCCTCGTACCCGATCCAACCCGCGACGACCGAGCCGTCGACTTGGCCGCAGATGCCGGGAACGAGCCTCTCGGCCGTGCCTGGCTTCGGACGCGGGCCGATGATGACGTCGCAGGTAGAGGTGCCGATGCTCTTAACGAGCACGCCGGGCGCCGCGTTCCCGCCGACCGCGCCGATGTGCGCGTCGTACGCTCCGACGCAGACGATAACGGATTCGGGAAGGCCCAGGCGCCGGGACCACGCCTGAGTCAGCGTCCCCGCGGGGACGTCGGCGGTCCAGGTCGCGCCGCCGAGGGAATCGCGGATCTCGGCGAGCTTCGGGTCGAGCCGGGCGAAAAAGTCCGCCGGCGGGTAGCCGCCCCACTCCGCGTGCCACATCAGCTTGTGGCCGGCGGCGCAGCGGCCCCGCTTAATGGAGGATGGGGCCTCGGTCCCGGTCAGCGCGGCGACGATCCAGTCGCAATGCTCGACGGCCGTCTTGGCCGCCTCGGCGACGCGCCGATTCCCGCGCGTTACGTGAAGGAGCTTGGCCCAAAACCATTCAGACGAGTAAACTCCGCCGATATACTTGGTGTAATCCGTGCCGCCCCATGTGCGGCAGAGGTTATTGATCTCTTCCGCCTCGGCGATCGCCGTATGATCCTTCCATAACACGAACATCGCGTCCGGGTCCTCGGCGAAAGCGGGCGAGAGGGCGAGCGGAACCCCAGCGCCGTCCGCGAGGACAGGCGTCGAGCCCGTCGTGTCAACGGAGATCGCGCGCACGAGGCCGGACACCGGTCCACGGCCCCCGTTCGCCGCGCGCCACTCGTCCGCCGCCTTTACCGCGGCGACGACGGCCTCGGAAAGGCTTTCCGTGTAATCGAGCGGGTGCTGGCGGAACCGATTCTCGCGCGGCTCGCAGTACAGGCCCTTTTTCCACCGCGGATAGTACGAGACGTGCTGGCCGGCCACTCGGCCGTCGGCGGCATCGAGCACGACAACCCGCACGGAGTCCGAGCCGAAATCCGCCCCAATGACATAGTGTTCGTCTTTGCGCATTTTATCGCTCATCTTCGCATCATAAACCCGCTTTTACCAGCGGTACATGAAAAATCTTTCTGAGTTCGTCGGATTTATTCCGATAAACCGCCCGCGAGGTAGACTTTTTTACGGGACCGCTACGTTTTTTTTCGGCAACCGCTAGGACGCGTCGCCGCGGCTAGAAACCTTTCTATAGATAATACCAGCGATACTCAACACTAACAGGGCGATTATCGAGATGACGATCCCAACGACGATGGGGACACACACGAACTCCTTCACTTCCGACAGTTTCCACGAGAAGACGCCATACGCAGCGAAACCCACCCCGAGAACGACGGCCGCCGTCAAAAACTTCTTTTTCATCGATTCGGCGAGAAATCCAAAGGTATGGATGGAAAGAAGCGACAGCGCGCCAATCAAGCCGCCGCCCAGCACGCCGAGAACCATCGCCTCCAAAAAATGAGCATCATCCTTGAACGCGTCGTTCAGCACAAGAATGCATATAGCGCACGCGAAACCAAGAATCACCGCGACAAACACTTCCCCTTTTCTCATATTTACTTCCCTTTTTTCGGCGATTTCGCGCGCGACGCATGCCCCGCGCGATCGCAGGTATTTTACACCGTTTTTGCGTTTTATGGCGGCGAAGATTACACTTTCAGTAATGTCGCGTAAGTAGCCAAGGAGAAGCCCATGAAGCACATAACGTCGAAGATCGGATTCCTTTCCGTCGGCGCGTCCGTCGTGGTCACGGCCTCGCTGATCGCCGCCTTTTGGTTTTCCTACAATAATATGGTGAATACCCAATCAAGCCTCCTTGACGCGACCTTGCGGGAAAGCTTTGACCGAACCATGCGCTGGGAGGTCGACTCCGCCGTTTCCATGCTTGATCGAGTGGCAAAATTCCGGAAAGAGGGCGTTATACCCGATTCCGCCGCGAGAGACCTTGCCCGGGGGCTCTTGCGCGACATGCGCTATGGTCCCGATGGCTATTTCTGGGCCGATACCCCCGAGGGAAACAACGTAGTCCTTCTCGGCAACGCCGTCGAGGGGACAAACCGCTATAACCAGGTGGACGCCAAGGGCTTCCCCCTGGTCAAGGAGATTATTCGGGCCGGGATGGCGGGCGGGGGCTACACGGACTATTGGTTTCCCAAGGCGGGAACCGACGTGCCGCTGCCGAAGCGCGGGTACAGCGCCCTTACCAAAGAATGGAATTGGGTCGTCGGGACCGGGGCGTACACGAACGACATCGATGACCTCGTCAAGGCGAAGCAGGAAGCCGCCATCGCCGCGAGAAACGCCGCGCTCGGGGTCACCATGGGCTTTGCCCTCGCGATCACGGCGCTCGTGGCGATGATCGCCATCACGCTCGGCAGAAGGATCGCCAAACCGGTTATCTACGCCACCAAGCGAACTGAACGCTTTTCCCAAGGCAACTTCCGCGATCCCATAGAGCCCGCGTTCCTGGAACGGCGAGACGAGACGGGGCTTCTCCTTCGCTCGCTTGAGGCGATGCGGGGCGACCTCAGCAGCCTGATCTCGGAGATAGCCGAGGCGGGCAAAAAACTCTCCATGGGCTCGCAGGAACTAACGAGCACCTCGGTCGAGGTAGCGACCGGCGCGTCCGAGCAGGCGGCCTCGGTAGAGCAGGTATCCGCCTCCATGGAACAGATGGCGGCCACCCTTCACCGCAACGCGGACAACGCGAACCAAACCGAAAGCATCGCGCGGACGGCCGCCAAGGACGCCGCGGAAGGATCCGACGCCGTCAACGAGGCGATCGCGGCGGTCAAGAAGATAGCCGAGCGCATCGCCGTGATAGAGGAGATCGCCCAGCAAACGAACCTTCTCGCCCTTAACGCCGCTATCGAGGCCGCGCGC
>JAKPSR010000211.1 GCA_029571425.1 Spirochaetota bacterium
CCACGCCCACGACTGGGCCGCGGCCCTCGCGCCAATACTGCTGAAATTCAACGAGCGGCGCGGCGAGTTCGCGAATACCGCGAGCGTCTTCACCATCCACAACATCGGCTATCAGGGAATCTACGGCAAGCACCTCTATCCTTACACCGGCCTCAGCTGGGACCATTTCTACGCCGCCGGCTTCGAGGATTGGGACCGGATGAATTTCCTCAAGGCGGGGATTGTCTCCGCTGACAAGCTGACCACCGTCTCGCCGACGTACGCGAAGGAGATCCAGCGACCGGAGTACGGGTTCCGCATGGACGGCATCCTCCGCTACCGCTCGTCGGACCTCTTCGGCATACTGAACGGGGTCGACATCGACACCTGGAACCCCCGGAAGGATAAGCTGATCGCGGCGAACTACGGACCGGACAGCCTCGACAAAAAGGCCGCCAACAAGGAAGCGCTGCAGAGGCGCATGGGGCTTCCCGTCGACCCGGCCGTGCCCATCGTCGGGATCATCACCCGCTTCGCCGAGCAGAAGGGGATCGCCGAGCTCTTTGGCCCCGCCTACGGGTCCGCGTACCGCATCTGCTCCGAGATCAAGCTGCAGATGGTCGTCCTCGGCGCGGGCGAGCAGTGGTGCGAGAAGGAGGTTGCCGTCCTCGCGGGGAGCCTGCCGAATTTCCGCGCCCACATCGGCTACGACGAGTCCCTGAGCCACCTCATCGAGGCGGGCTCGGACTTCTTCCTGATGCCGTCGCGGTACGAGCCCTGCGGCCTCAACCAGATGTACTCCCTCATCTACGGTACCCTGCCGATAGTCCGCCGCACCGGCGGGCTCGCGGACACCGTCGAGAACTACGACGAGCGCACCGGCGAGGGGACGGGATTCGTCCTCGAGAACCTTACCCCGCAGAGCATCTACGACACCGTCGGCTGGGCCGCGTTCGCGTGGTTTAACAAGCGGGACCACGTGCGCTCGATGCAAAAGCGGGGAATGAAAAAGGAATTCGGCTGGGATACCTCGGCGAAGGGATACCTCGAGGTGTACGGGGCCGCCCTCGCGCAAGTCAGGTAAGCACGCCATAGAAAAATAGTTTTATCCCGCGCGCGAGGAGGTCGCGAATCCCGTGTTCAAGTACATCAAGACATTTTTCACGGCGCTGAACGCCAACGCCCATCCCGGGGACGTCGCCCACGGAGTGGCGATCGGATTGTTGCTCGCGCTCGTCCCGAAGGGAAACCTCTTGTGGTTCTTCCTCTTTTTTCTCTGTCTCTTCATCAGGATAAACAAGGGAGCCTTTTTCCTCTCGCTAATCCTGCTCGCATTCGTCGTCCCGCTGGCAGATGGGCCGGTTGAGTCGCTTGGCTACGCCGTCCTCTCCTTTAAGCCGCTAGAGCCGGCGTTTGGGCTTCTCTACGACACGCCGTTCGTCGGGCTGACTCGGTTTAACAACACGATGGTAATGGGCTCGCTCGTCGCGGGCCTTGCCCTCTACGTTCCGGCCTACCTCGCCTCCCGCGCGTTCGTGGGCTTCTACCGCAAGCGGCTCCAGCCGAGGATAGTCAACAGCAAGGTGTACCGCGTTTTCCTTAGCCTGCCGCTGATCAAGCAGATCGCGAACGCCGCCCCGATCGGAGGCGACCGATGAAAAAGATCAAGATACATCCCGTCTTCCGCAAGCGATACGGCGAGAAGGCCTTCGCAAAGAAGATACGCGGTCGGCTCTTCATCGACGCGGACCGCTCCTGGGTCGAGTCGCTCTTCGGGACCGAGACCGACCCAAAGAAGGGAAAGCTTCGCGTGTTCCGCGCCGACAAGGTGACGACGAAGAAAGACGCGAAGCGGCTCGCCCGCATCGGGAAGGAAATCAAGAAGCAGGGACCGCGGGTTAAGATCGTAAACCTCCTCGCCGCCCTTGGCTGCGTCGTCGGCCTCGCCGCCGCGGTTGCCGCGTTCCGCAACCCGCTCGCGCGCCTCGCCGTCACGCGCTCCCTCGAGGGGGCATTCGGCGCGCGATGCGACCTCGCCACGATCGACCTCGACATCGCGGGCGCGCGCTTCAGCCTCTCCGGCCTCTCCGTCGCGAACCGCGACGAGCCGATGCGAAACCTCTTCGAGGTCGGGGAACTCGACCTCGACTTCAGCCTCCTTGAGCTTTCGCGCGGGAAGCTCGTCGCCGAGAATATCAAGGCGACCGGGATACGGTGGGGCACCGCGCGCAAGACGTCGGGCGCGCTTCCGCCCCGTCGCGCGAAGGCTTTCGAGGAAAAGAGAAAGAACGCGAAGCCGAACCCGGCGCTCGCGGCGGTCATGGCCGAGGTCGACCGCGTCA
>JAKPSR010000215.1 GCA_029571425.1 Spirochaetota bacterium
CTCGATACCGCCGCCCGCAAGGGCATTATTTCCCGCAACGCGGCTGCCCGCAAGAAGTCGCGCATGCAAAAGCTCTTCAACGCCTCGTTCGCCGCGAAGTAAGCTCAGGTCCCGATTGGTGACCGCGAGAATCGCAATGGCCGGCATCGGTCAGGGCGGTTTTTTTTTGGGACAAGAGACGGTTTTCGTGCTATTATAGCGTACTATTCACGCTGGGGATAAGACCATGCTCGAGAAGAAACGGACAAAAAGCGATCTCGTCGACAGTATCTACGAGCGGACTGGGCAGGAGCTCAGGTCGATCAGGGAGACCGTCGATCTTTTTCTCGAGGAGATAAAGGCCGCCCTTGAGGCTGGGCAGTCCGTCGAGCTTCGCGGGTTTGGCACCTTCGAGATTCGGGAGCGAAAGGGCCGCCAGCGCGCCAGAAACCCGAAAACCGGCGCCTTGGTAAGCGTTGAGGATCACGCGGTCGTCGCCTTCCGCTCGGGAAAAGAGCTGAAGGCCTCGGTATGGGGGCTTCCCGGCAAGCGGAACGCCGGATCATGAGGCGGGATGAGCGGGTTCCTTTGGCCCGCGTCCCGGTAGCCCGTAGCGCGACTCGCAACGCAAGCCTTCTTATCCTTTCTGTTTTTCTCGTTTCCCTTTCCCATCCTAACGCAGTTTTTTCCCGGGGCATTCCGCCCGTTGCCTACGTTTCCCTCGCGCCCCTGCTTCTTCTCGCGCGTCGCGCGCGCCTACGCTGGACGCCGCTTTGGGGCGGGGCGTATGGCCTCTTGCTATGCGCGGCCTTTACCCCCTGGCTCATTCAGTTTCATCCGCTCGCTTTTCCGGTAATGGGCACCGTGCACTTGCTGCAATTCGCCTGGCTATTCCCCCTTCTTGCGCTCGCGTCGAGACTATCCCCTCGATACGCCTACCTCGCGCAGACGGCCCTTTGGGTTGGGGGTGAGTATGTCCGTACCCTCGGTTTCGTCGGCCTTTCCTATGGGGGAATGGGGTATACCCAGTGGTCGATCGGCCCGCTCGTCGCCTCGGCTTCGCTTTTCGGGGTATGGGGCGTGTCGCTTCTCGTCGTCTTTCCTTCGGCCCTGATCGCGACGATCGTCGATGAGGCGTGGCCGCGAGAACGGCCTACCGAGGGTCGCACGTCGCCTTCCTTTGGTGCCCGAGCGTGCTCTTGCGCACGCGCAAAATCACTGAGCGCCGTCCTGTGGGTAGTTGCCTTCGCCTTCGCGATCGGGTACGGCTTCGTCGTCCCCCGTCTCGACGCGGCGGGACAAGACCGCGCGCGAACCCTTCGCGTCGCCTTAATACAAAACGACGCCGATCCTTGGCGCGGCGGCCTTGCCTCCTATCGCGAGAACTTCGAGAGTCTCGTTCGACTAACCGACGAGGCCATCGCCTCTGACCCCTCGATACAGCTCGTCGTGTGGCCGGAGACCTCGTTCGTGCCGCGCATCGACTGGCATTATCGCTATCGGGAGGATTCGGGCGCCTTCAGCCTCGTGCGCGACCTTCTTGAGTATCTTGACCGGATGCCGGTGCCCGTCCTGCTCGGCAACGACGACGCGGTACGGGTTTCCGGCCCCGATGGCGAGGAATCCCGCTTGGATTACAACGCGGCCCTCCTATTCAACCCCGGGAAGGGCGTCGTGCCGCCGGAGCCCGCCCGCTATCGGAAGGTTCGCCTCGTTCCTTTTACCGAGCATTTTCCCTATCGCCGCGCCCTGCCATGGGTGTATGACGCTCTCGTGGCGAACGATACCCATTTTTGGGAGCCTGGGCCGGGATTCGTCCCCCTTGAGGCGGCTGGAGTCACGATCGCCACCCCGATCTGCTTCGAGGATAGCTTCGGCTCCATCTCGCGCGGTTTTGCCCGCGCGGGAGCCGAGGCTATCGTCAACCTATCGAACGACGCGTGGTCGCGATCCCTTTCCTGCCAGTACCAGCACCTCTCGATGGCGGTCTTTCGCGCGGCCGAGAATCGCGTCCCGATGGCGCGAGCGACGGCCTCGGGGCAAACCTGCTCAGTCGATCGGTTTGGGCGCGTTCTTTCGATGGCTGAGCCCTTTCAAGAGACCTTCCTCGTGGCCGAGCTTGAGCTCGCCGCGGGGCCGGCGCCGGCCGGACCGCGTACCCTCTATGGGCTCTGGGGTGACCTTCCCGCGATTATCCTTGGCGCCCTCGGGCTTGCCATCCTCGCGGCCGGAATGTTGACAAAGCGGCGACATTCAACGACAATTGCCTAGGTATGAACATGGAAGCACGAAAACGTATCCTTATCGTCGATGACGAGCAAATCAACGTCGAGTTCTTCGACCTGATGCTCTCCAAGCTCGGGTTCCAGGTCGAGAAGGCCGCGAACGGTCGCGAGGCCCTGGAGAAGGTCAAGGAATTCTCGCCTGATCTCGTGATGCTCGATAACATCATGCCGAAGATGTCGGGGTGGGAAGTAACCAAGATACTGAAGAACGACAGCGAGTACGCCCAGTGGAGAAACGTCCCGATCATCATGTTCTCCGCGATGGACGACGTTAAGGACAAGATCGAGGGCTTCGAGCTCGGCGTGGACGACTACATCACCAAGCCGTTTAACTTCTCCGAGGTGCTCGCGCGCATTCGTTCGGTCCTCCGCAACCACGAGCTTATCGACCAGCTTAAGAAGCGAGAGTCGCGGATCGCGTTGCAGGAGCAGCTTAACGAGAAACTCCTCGCGTACGTCGAGCTCGTCTCGCAGAAATTCCTCAGCCTCTGCGACGCGGCCGCCGTGCCCGGTGACGACGTGCGGGCGGGGATCGAGTCGTGTCAGGTGGAGTACGCGCGGCTTCAGCAGAAGATCGGCGCGCTCCAAGAGGAATCGCGTCTCCTGAAGAGCCGCGAGATCGCCGTGACCTCGCTCGAGAACGAGCTACGCAAGGCGTATAGCGAGTAGGATATGATAACCGACCAAAAACGAAAGGCCCTTGAGCTTTTCGCCCAGGGCAGAAGACAGTACAAGCTGATGCAGTTCGCGGAGGCGCGCGACAGCTTTCGCTTGGCGCTCGAGTCCGACCCGTCCGACTCGCCGTCCCGCGTGTACGTCGAGCGCTGCGAGTATTACGTCGCGAACCCCCCTGCCGAGGATTGGGACGGGGTGTTCACCATGACCACGAAATAAGGACGCACGATGGCCCGCTTTACCGAGAAAGAGAAGGAAAAGAACGTAACGATCTTCGGCGCCGAGACCCGCTTTAACGGGGTTCTCCGCTTCACCGAGGAGCTCCACATAGCCGGCCGCTTCGAGGGAACCATCGACGCCCAGGGCGCGCTGGTGATCAAGAAGGGCGCGGCCTGCGACGTGGACTACGTTAAGGCTGCCTCGATCGTCGTCGAGGGCTCCGTGCAGGGTAACCTCAAGGCCGGCGATCGCATCGAGATGAAGGCCGGAAGCTCCGTGCGCGGCGATGTCGCCGCCCAGCGCCTGCGCATCGCCGATGGTGTGTCGTTCGAGGGCTCGGTCGAGATGATCCGAGCGCCCGCGCCGGTGGATCTTTTCTCCACGCGTAGCGACGTGCTCAAGTCACAACTGCAGGGCGGGCATTAGCGCGCGATGCGGCCGACGCGTTTCGCGCTCGCGCTCGTTCGCATTCTCGCCGCGCGTGGCCTCAGGCTTTCGACGGCCGAGTCGCTGACCGGCGGGCTCATCGGCGCCGCGATCACGTCCATTCCAGGCTCATCGCGCGTATACTGGGGCGGTTTCGTTACGTACGACGTCGCGGCGAAGGAGAGCTCCCTCGGCGTTTCCCGCGACCTCGTTGAGAGACACGGTGTCGTCAGCAGGGAAGTGGCCGAGGCCATGGCGTCTGGCGCCGCGTCGCGTTCCGGCGCGGATATCTCCGTCGCGGTGACGGGAGTCGCCGGGCCTGGCGGGGCTGAGCCGAACGCCCCGGTCGGCACTGTTTGGATAGCGGTTGCGATCTCGTCGGAGGGACGGCCCCTCGCTGTCGTTTCCGCCTCGCGGAGTTTCCGCGGTTCGCGCGCGCGCGTGCGAGACCTTACGGTGAGGGCCGCGGTTGACATGGTCGCCGAGGTCGCCCAAAGAGAGTTCCCCGAGCGCGATCGGCCGAATGGCGATTCGGCGCACGGAGCTTGACAGACAATCGGACGGGTACTATACTATTTTTATGGATGCGGCGCGTAAGCCCGCGCCCGTTCGATCGTTTCCCGTCCATCACGGAAAAATCAGAACACATACATGCCTTTACAAACTACATCCTGCGCTTTTATCACGGAGAATTCTCATGGCACCAATCAGAAGACGCCGCGCGCCCGTTTCGGAGGAGAATATGGTTCAGCAGAGTGACGAGCAAGGTCAATTAGACCTTTCGAAGTCCGGCGAGCCAGGTCAGGTGGGCGTTCAGCCGCAAGCCGACCTTGCCCCGGCCGAATACCCGGACGGGACAGCGGAATCGCCCGACGCGTCGGAAAAGCGCGTCGTTGTGCGGCCTCGCGTGAAGCGGAAAGGCGGTCAATTCGAGCAGGGCGGCCGTGAGCACCGAGACGACGGCAACCGCGGTGACGGCAACGGCCGTGGTGACAATGGCCGAGGCGACAACAGTCGGGGTGACAATAGCCGAAGCGAGAACAATCGCCAGGCGCCAGGCGCGCACCGCGACGGAAACCGGGGCGACGGCAGGGATCAGCGGCGCTTCCGTGATATGGGCCGCGACGCCCGCGAGGAGATGAACCAGGCGATCCTCGACGCAGAGGCCGCCAAGGACTCCGAGAACAAGCCCCGCCTGATGATCAACGAGCTTTCGCGGATGGGGATGCACGCCCTCCGCGAGCTCGCCACCCAGTACGGGCTCCCGCACGAGGAGCTCGTCGCGATGAAAAAGCAGGACGTCATCTTCCACGTCCTTAAGGCGCATACCGAGCACGG
>JAKPSR010000216.1 GCA_029571425.1 Spirochaetota bacterium
CGACGCGGCGCCCTTCTCGAGGATGGCGGAACGCTGGAGCACGCCGAAGCGATGCTGCTCGTCGACTATGGCGAGGAGGAGGCGGCGGTAGGAGACCCCGGCGGAGAAGAGGGCGTGTGTCCCGACGACGAGGTCGATCCCGCCCGAGGCGAGCTTCTCCAGCAGGCGCGACCTCCCCTCGGACTTGACGTTTCCGGTAAGGAAGGCGACGCGGATCCCGATCGGCTCGAGCAGGGCTGCGGCGTTTTCCGCGTGCTGGCGGGCGAGGAGCTCGGTCGGCGCGAGCAGGGCGACTTGTCCGCCAAGGTCGACGGCGCGGCAGGCCGCGAGGAAGGCGACGAGGGTCTTTCCCGACCCGACGTCGCCCTGAAGGAGGCGGGCCATCCGCTCCGGCGCCGAGAGGTCTTGGTTCATCGCGGCGACGGAGACCAGCTGGTCCGCCGTCAGCTCGAAAGGCAATCGCTCGATGAGGCGGGCTTGCAACGGGGAGAGACCGAGCTCGGCGGGCGACGGTACGTCCTCCGGCGAGGATTGCCCGTTCGCGGGTTCCAAGGCCGGCAGGCGCCTGCGCCGCTCGACCGCGCGGAGGGCGACGGCGTACTGGAGGAGGAAGAGCTCCTCGAAGACGAGGGCGCGGCGGCCGAGCTCGGCGTCGGCGAGCGACTTCGGCCCGTGCATCAGGCGGAGAACCTCGCCCTTCGCGGGCAGCGCGCGCTCGGCGCGCACGATCTCGGGGATCTCGGAGTCGATCCCGCGCCCGTACTCGGCGAGGGCGCGCGCGACGAACTTCCGCATATGGGCTTGAGTGATGCCGGCCGTCAATGGATAAACCGGCAGTACGGAACGGCTCGCCTCGCCCTCGGCCTCGAGCTCGAAGGCGGAGGACTGGAGGCCGCCGTACTTCCATTGAAAGGCGCCGGTCACGACGGCGCGCGAGCCGACGGGGAACGAGTTCGCGAGGAATGGGCGGTTAAAGCAGGCGAGCTCGGCGCGCGTGCCCTCCGCGTCCTCGACCGCGATCTTTAGGGTGCGCATCCGGCCAAAGCCGAACCAGTCGTGCGCGAGGACGGTGACCGCGGCGTGGACGCGGCGACCGCCGTTCCACGCGGAAAGAGGGATCTCCTCCGTGCGGTCGTCCCAGGAACGCGGCCAATGCGAGAGCAGGTCCCCGACGGTGAGGATGCCGAGGGCGGCGAGCCGTTCCGCCGCGGCCGGGCCGACCCCGCGCACGCGCGAGACCGGGACGGATATCTCGCGGAGCAGCATCTAGAGCGGCAGGGCCTTGAGAAGGCCCGCGAGGAACTCGACGCCGTAGCCGAGGCCGACGCGAAGGGCGAGGAAGAATACCAGCGTAAGGACGAGGGCGGACCGATAGGAGAGCACCCTGCCGAAGAGGTGGGTGACGAAGGCGACGATCGGGTTCAGGAAGCGGTCGAGCGCGGTCCAAAACGGCGAGTAGCCGTACCGGTTCGCGAGGTCGAAGACGAGCCTAACGGCGATGATGAAGAGGAGAAGGTTGAGCGCGTACGCCGCGATCGACCAGAGCGAGGTAAGGACGGCGGCGAGCACGACGC
>JAKPSR010000225.1 GCA_029571425.1 Spirochaetota bacterium
CCTCGTCCTCGTGCTCGACTTCGCCGCGCCCTCGGCGAGCCTCGCGTCCACGGCGGGAGAGATCGCCCTATCGGCGGTGTCGGGCGCGCCGGGTTTCCGCGCGGTATCGGGTAAGGCGCGCGAGCGGGCGCTTGGCTCCGACGGCGTCTCGGCGAACTCGATCTCGGACAGGAGAACCCGCGCGCGCCTCGCCCGGGAGACGAAGGCGGACGCCCTGCTCGTCGGTAAGGTATCGCGCGAGGGAGGACTTTGGTATCTCAGCATATCCCTCGTCGACATGGCGGACGGCACCGTCCGCTCAAGCTCCACGGAGTCGTTTCGCACCGAAGGCGTCCTCGTCGAGGCCGTCGCCGGGCAAACGCTCGCGGCCCTCGGACTCGGCGCCGAGGTCTCAGGCACGGTCCGCGTCACGAACGTCACCGAGTTCCTGCGCGCGATCGGTCCCGACCGGGTGATCCGGCTCGCGGCGGGGACCTACGACCTCACCGACGGGTACCGGGTGAAGAACCGCCACGTTTCCTGGGTCGACGAGTACGACGGTCCCTGTCCCGTCGTGAAGTCCGTCTCGAACCTCTCGATAGTCGGCGAGCCCGGAGCGGTAATCGTCATCAAGCCGGCGTACGGGTGGGTGCTTTCGTTCGAGACCTGCTCCCAGATCAGGATATCCGGCCTCGTCGTCGGGCACACGACCCCGGGTTACTGCCTCGGCGGCGTGCTCCGATTCAAGAACTGCGAGGACGTCGAGATCAGGGACTCCGAACTTTACGGCTCGGGGACGCACGGGCTCGGGCTCACCCGGGCGAGCCGGTTCCTGATTGAGGGTTGCGTAGTCCGCGACTGCACCTACGGCCTCGCGGTCATCGAGGATTCCTCCGACCTCTCGTTCCTCGACACCGAGTTCCGGGGCACGGGCGAGTACGACCTCATATCGATCACGTCATCGACGCACCTGTCGTGGGAGGAATGCCGCTTCGTCGACAATCATGGAAACATCCTCTTCTCGATCGACGGCGCGAGCCAGGACGTCGTCGTCTCGCGCTGCGCGTTCGAGACGAACGAGATCGAGGACTTCTCTAACCGGGTATCATCGCCGTCGGTGCGCGACTGTTCCTTCTCGCACAACAGCTTTGCCGTCCCGGAATCGGAATAGCGGCTCAGTCGACGTCGCGAACGACGGCCTCAGGTACCCGGTCGAGCACGGTCGGGTCCTTGAGGTAACCGAGAAACATACGAAGCGCCGAAGCGAAGTAAAAACCGTCGCATATCCGCTCGTCGGCGCTGACGGTAAAGTCGACGTATCGCCGTCGCGTCGGCGCGCCGTCCCGATCAAGCTCGACCTCCGCGTACTTCGCCCCGAACGAGACGAACACGGGGACGTTCCCGACGTCGTAGAGGTGATGGAAGACGGGCGGGACCCCGAGCGAACCCATCGAGGTGATGAACATTGACGCATGGAAGGGGCTAATCCGTATCAACGACGCCGGCAAGAGCCCGAAATAATCGAGGACCCGAACCAGCCATATCGCGAATTTCTTGACGAGGCGCGGCGCGCGCGCGATGGCGAAGGCCGCGGCCTCGGTGCCGTTCCCTTCCTCCGCGAGCGCCGCCTCGCACGCTTGGCTAAACCTTCGGTACACGTCGGCCGCCGCGTCCGTTGGCGAGAATTCCGCCTTAACCACCGCCGATTCGCCTTCGAGGGTCATCTCTTTGCGCGCGACCATGTTCACCACGATCGACGAACGGGCGTAGATGCGCTGCCCCGAGACGAAACGGTTGATCCCGGGGCGCTGCGACACCGTCCGCACGTAGGCGGCGAGAAGGACGTGAAGAAGGGAAAAGCCCGCGAGCCCCTCGTCGCGCTTCGCGCGCGCGTACCGCTCCGCCGCCCGTATCTCGACCCGGTCCCTAAAGAGGTTCGTCGCCCCGTTTCGGTTCGCCATCAGGAATGGCGCGACCGCCTCGAGCGGATGGAGGTTCCTGAGCAACCGACCCTCTCGCCGATCGCCCCATCTCGCGCGCCGTTCTTTCATGTTTAAGATGATAGCATTACTTTCCGAAACGGAGAAGGTCGACGGTCCCGTCGTCCGCGACGGGAACTCCCTCGCCGACGAGGAGGGCGCGTTGGGCGTCAAATCCCTCGCCGCCGAGCGCGATCCGCGCGGTCCCGTCGCGAGGTCCCTTGGCGAGGACGCGGTGCCAAGGAAGGCTGGACGCGGACGAGCGCGAATGCAGGACTCGAACGACGCGGCGGGCGCCGCGGGGAAAGCCCGCCGCGCGAGCGACTTCCCCGTAGGTAGAGACCCGGCCGGCCGGAATGGCCCGAACGGCCTCCTCTATCGCGCGGGTCTCCGGGGAGACGGGCCGCGCCTCAGGCAACCGGTTCCTCGTCTTGATAGCGGAGGAACGCGGCCTCGAAGACGCCGATCTTCCCAACCATAATCTCCGTCATCGTGGGGTCGAATTGGGTGCCGGCGCCCGCGCGAAGGCGCTCGACCGCCTCGCGCATCCCCATCGCGTCCTTGTATACCCGCTTCGAGAGCAGGGCGTCGTAGACGTCGGCGAGGGCCATGATCCGCGCCTCGACGGGGATCGATTCGCCGGCGAGGCCCTCGGGATACCCGCGGCCGTCCCACCGCTCGTGGTGATAGAGGCATATCTTCTGCGCGACGCGAAAGATGTCGGCGCCGCTCTGCCTGATCACCCGGTCCATCATCGCGCCCCCAACCGTCGTGTGCACCTTCATCCGCTCGTACTCGTCCGCCTCGAGGCCGGCGGGCTTAAAGAGGATGGAATCGGGCACGGCAACCTTGCCGATGTCGTGAAGCGGGGCGGCTTGGTATATCCCGTCGATGAACTGAGGGGTCGCCACGTCGCGGTAGTGCTCGTGATGGGCGAGAAGCTCGGCGAGGAGGGCGCAGTAGGTGCGCGTCCGCTCGAGGTGGGCGCCCGTCTCGGGATCCCGCGACTCGGTCAGGTTCGCGAGGGCGAAGGTAAGCGCGCGGTAGGCGCCAAGGAGCTCGCCCGACGTTCGGTGCACGAGCGAGGAAAATCGGCGGGTCATGATCTTGGCGATGTTCTGCGCGAGCGCGGGGTCTTGGTCCAGCAGGGAATCGAAGGCGTCGCTGTCGAGCTCGAGGCACTCGACCTCGCCCATCGCGCGGACGGTGGCGGATCGTACGTCGTTCGAGATCAACGCCATCTCGCCGAAGACCCCGCCCGGCCCTTTGCGGTCAAGCTCGCGCTGTCCCCATCCCATGTCAGAAAGAACCGACACGCTCCCGGAGACGATGACGTACATCGAGCGACCCGCCTCGCCCTCGCGGCAAATATCGAAACCCCGGGGAAAACGCACGCTGCGCAATTGGTCCCTGACCCTAAGGAGTGACGCGGGCGAAAGCCCCGAGAAAAGCTCGCTCGACGCGAGAATGGCGGTAATATCAAGCATACATGCTCCCATCACCAGTATGATCCCGGGACAGGCGTCGCGCAAGCGGTTTTGCCAAAATAAGCGCCGTATACCCGCCGGATCATTCCGCGCGCAAAACGGCAGCGACGGCCTCGCGGAAACGGGACTCCTCGCCCGCCGTCAGGATGTCGCGCGAATACAGGGCCTTCTCGAACAAGTGCCCCGCGTCGCGTAATTCCGCGCAAAGTTCGGGCCGAGCGCCGGCGAGCGCCAACGCGTACTCGACGGGAGGCGTCGACGGGTTAGCCGAGATCCCGCGGGCCGCTCCCCACTCGGCGAGCTTGACGAACAAGGGCGAAAGACGGCCGAGTTCCCGCCTTTTTTCGCGCGCCCTAGCGCCCGCGCTACGGTCATCTTGCGCGCCGCGATGTGTTTTGCGCCGCGCGAAGCGCATCGCGTCAAAGAACGGGAGCCCCGTCGCCCGTCGCATCCCGCGAACGAGATCGACGACGCCGGACCACAGGTCCCGAAGATAGCGGATTAACGAGCCATCCCTCCAGAACGAGACCCACGCGCGGCTAAGCAGGGGGCCAAAGACGAAAACCGCCGCGCCCACGGCGATCGCGCCGAGCGCGATCCATTTGATCGCCGTATACAGCCAGGTTAGGTCAGGCCAATCGTTGGCGTGCGCGAGGGCGAGATTGCGAAGGAACTGTCCATACCCGTCGTCCCCCGACGGGGGATCGACGCCCATCGAGAAGTCGCGTGCCCCGAGGCGAAGAAGTCGCGCGA
>JAKPSR010000230.1 GCA_029571425.1 Spirochaetota bacterium
TTTCGCGGCCGCGCTCTCTTTCGTCCTTATCGCCGCGCTGTCAGTGGCGCCCGCCGCCGCCGAGGAAGCCCGCTTCTCCCTGCCCGAGCCGAGGCCCGGCGACTATGTCGTGTGGCGCGATCGGACTTGGTCCAATCCCACCTGGGTCGGCTTTCTGTATTACGGAAACGGCGCGTACGGGGCCGTCGCCATGACACCGTCGACCGGCGCGAGCGTGGGGGTTCTCTTCAATACCGAGGTGAAAGACGGCAAGCTGGATCTCGTCGGGCAGAAAGTCATGTCGCCGCTTCGTTCGGAGACCGACGTTCTGTTGGTTAACTACTTAATGACGTTGCTCCCGCGCGCGTACGGATGGCGCGCGCTCGCCATGGCCAGCGCGACGACGGATACGGTAATCGCGCGCGAGGGTTCCGTTCCGCGTTCCCCCCTGCTTCCCCCGACCGGCGCCGTTTCGGACGATCTTGCCGAATTCGGCGGGGCGATAACCGTTCGCTTCGCGCCCGAGGTTCCCGTGTTCGCTCTTCGTTCTATCGAAGGCGCCGACGGGAAACCGATTTTGGAGCTCGAGCGCGCGGGCCGCGCCTCCGACGGTTCCGCGTTGGCGTTTTATATGTTCACTCCCGCGCCGGCCGCCAAGGCGGGGGTGGGTCTTGCTCTCGATCCCGCGCGCAAGGCCACGCCTGTCGCGATTGATGGTCTTTCGATACCGATCGACTCGCAGTGGTCGGCCGTCGCCGACAATACCTTCTTTCTCGGGAGCGCGGCGATGCTCGTCGTCGACACGATCGACCTTGCCGAGGCTGGCCTTGACCGGGCCTCGCTCCCGCTCGCCCTCGTCAGACGCTTCTCGCTCTCGAGCGACGGGTCCTGGGCGATCCCGTCCGAGCTTTCGGTGACGGGTAGCCGCGATCGCTTTATCGTCTCGAACCTGTTCCACGACGCGGAGACGGGCACGCTCAACCGGGATCTCAAGCTGTGCGTTGTTCTGGCGGGCGGCAAACGCTGCGCGGTGGTAAGCCTGACGGTCTCGGAGACCGCCTATCGGGCGAGCGCAGAGTATTTCGACGCCATCCTCCGCTCCGTCAGTAAGTGAACCTAAAACCGAAATCGATCTCGTATCTTTTCCCCTCGCCGAGTCGGTCGTAGGGGCGAAGGTCCATCGCGAACCCAAGCTTCACCGGGAGGCTCCGCATCGCGTCGAAGACGACGACGAGATCGGCGCCCGCGCCGATGCCCCAGTCGTGCCGATAGTCCGGGGCTTCCTGCGCGTATGCCCATATCCCGTCTATCGCCGGTATTAGGTGGATCTCGGCGGAGCGCACGCGGGCGACGAATATCTGGAGCGAGAGGTTCGCGGCGACGGAGAGGTTTGCCATCAACTCGGCGTTCCTGACCCCGCGCACGGCTGAAGCGGCCTGCAGGTTCGGCTCGCCGGTTTTGCCGAACGCGACGAGGCGAGCGCTTGGGTTAAGCCTGCGCGTGGCGACGGGAAAGACGGCGAGCTCGCCTTTGCCCGAGATTTCGACGCGGGGCGCGGCCTCTGCCGGGTCGATGCGCGAGGCGGTCGCCGAAAGACTTGCAAGGAATCCTTTGCGGAAATTCCCGACCCAATCGACTCGGTCGAATTGAATGGAATTCTCGATCGACCATGACGTGATAAGCGGTCCTTGGACGAGCAGGTCTTGGTTCTCTACCCAAAGGATCTCATGGCGCGGGGCGTACGACGCCCTGGCGGTCGCGGTGTAGGCGAGCGAGTCGGCGATGTCTATCTTGGCGCTGACGCTTCCCGAGACGGTGGTCGCCTCGTAGCGGAGACCCTCGATGCCCCGCTCGCGCACGCGGACGCGCATGCGGCTCAGCGAAAACGACGAGCCGACGGTTGCCGGCCCGAATCGAGGCCCGCCCCAGGCGACGACGAGGACGTAGTTTGGGTCGGTCCAGCGGAGGGTGTCGTCCTCATTTGGCGGCGCCGAGTACAGGCCGGTGACGGTGAGCCTCTGGAGGGTCCCCGCGAGGTTCGGCGCGTTGGCGAGGACGCCGGCCATGAAGCCCTCGTTGCTGTTGTAGAAGGCGTAGGGGATAAGCGCGAGCGATGATGAGTCCTCGATTGTTACGACGAGGGTGATGGGGATATCTTCGTTCTCTTCTTGGGAGACGGACTCTTCCGCGCGCACCGCGGATTTCTTAAACACGCGAAGGTTCGTTAGTCGCCGCTCGCGGTCCGCGACGAAGGCGTCGAGGTCCTCGCGCGTTTCGAAGACTTGCCCGACGGGATTCCCGATTCGCGCCTGGATCGCCTCGGGCCGTGAGCGGCCTTCGATCTCGTAGCGCTCGGCGGCGATGACCCACCGCTCGGCGGCAAGAGGGGCTGCGAGGGCGATCAACAGAAAGGGCAACGTTCGATGGAGATGCATAGTCGTTCGAGTATACACGAAATTCCTTAAAACACCTCTCATACTTGGTCCGCGCGGGGGTTTTTTCTGATAGTATAGTCGCATGAGCGCGAAGAAGAAAACGGGGACTACGGCGTATCGATGTTCTCACTGCGGATATACCCAGCCGCGATGGCTCGGCAGGTGCCCGGATTGCGGCGAGTGGAATAGCCTTGAGGAGGTCGTCGTCGAGGACGCGGGCGCCCAGGCGTCCCGCGCGGGCAGGCCGGCGGTGGCGCCCCGGGCGGTGCCGCTTTCGGCGATAGACGCCCAGGACGGCGCGCGCCTTCCCACCGGTATCGACGAGCTCGACCGGGTGCTCGGCGGCGCGGCGATGAAGCGATCCGCCATCCTCGTCGGCGGTGAGCCCGGTATCGGAAAGTCGACCCTTCTTTTGCAGGCGGCGGCGTCGGCCGGCACGAAGGGACGCGTCCTCTACGTTTCGGGGGAGGAGTCGGCCGCGCAGATACGCGCGCGGGCCGACCGGCTGGGGCTTCCGGCGAGCAGGGTCGAGGTTCTCTGCGCGAGCCGGCTCGAGGACGTCGAGCGAGCGCTGGACGAGCTTAACCCGGTCTTCGTCGTCGTCGACTCGATACAGACCGTGCATTCGCCCGACGCGGGCGCCGTTCCCGGAACCGTGAATCAGCTAAAGCTATGCGCGCATGAGCTCGTCTCCTGGGTCAAGGAGCGCGACGCCGTGCTTTTTCTCGTCGCGCACGTGACGAAGGACGGGACGATCGCGGGGCCGAAGGCCCTCGAGCACCTAGTGGACACCGTGCTCTCGTTCGAGCGGAACGACGACGAGGTGCGCTTTCTTCGAGCGCTGAAAAACCGCTTTGGGTCCGTTGATGAGATCGGCATCTTCCATATGGGGCAACGGGGGCTTTCCCCCGTCGAGGACCCATCGGGTCTTTTCCTGATCAAGCGCGCAGGCGCCTTGCCCCCGGGCGTGGCCGTCGTGCCGGTTTTTGAGGGGAGTCGCGTTTTTATGGTGGAGATTCAGGCGCTCGTCGTGCCGGCGAAGGGCGCGATGACGCGCGTCTTCTCCGACCGCGTCGATCCCGCGCGCGTGAGTCGGGTGGCGGCCGTCATCGAGAAGCGCGTCGGGCTTCGCCTGTCCGATCAGGATATCTACGTGAACGTGGCCGGGGGGATGCGCCTTACCGAGAGCGCGATAGACCTCGCGCTCGCCTCGGCCCTGTACTCGGCGCGCACGGACTTGCCGTCGCCCTCGTCCACCGCCGTGATCGGCGAGCTAAGCCTCGCGGGCGAGGTGCGGCCGGTAAGCAAGCTGAAGCCGCGCGTCAAGGCGGCGATCGGCCTTGGCTTCCCGACGGTGCTCGCGCCCGAGGCGGAATCGTCGGGAGGCGAGGGTTCGTCTCGCGCGGTGCGCGATATCAAGGAGGCCATAGCCTCCCTGTTCGGGAAGGGCGCGGCGACCGGCCGCCGAGAGTAATGTTGCGCGCGCTCTCGTTTCGCTAGCCGAAGATCCTGCCGAGTAGGGCGGGGACCGCGATAAGGTTCCCGATCGCCCCCCCGAGGCTGGAAAGCATGAAGACTAAAAGCACGCGGGTAATGCGGTTGCGGTAGAAGCCGCGAAGCCCCGTCGCGTCCGAGGAAAGGGATTCCATGTCGGAGACGCGGGGTTTTCGCGCCCAGGCTTGGGCGAGGCCCGAGAAAAGCCCGACCGCGACGAGAGGGTTCACCGTCCCGACCGGCGCGAAGACAAACGAGGCAATTACGGCGACCGGGTGCCCAAGGGCGAGGATGGCGCCGAGCGCGGCGAGTGAGCCGTTCCAGAGAAACCAGCGAAGTATCAACTCGCCCGACGCCCTTACCCCCCCGGTAAAGAATCCGACGGCGAAGAGGCCGAGAAGGAGGACGGGGAAAATATACCCTGTGACGCGAGAAGCGCCGCGTTTTTGGGCGACTTCGGCTATGTCTTCGACGTTGGCGCTTTCGGCGCCCGACGCGATGGCGCGCAGTCGCGCCTCCGTTCCGGGGAGGTGCCCCGCCCCAAGCACGGCGAGCACGGTG
>JAKPSR010000233.1 GCA_029571425.1 Spirochaetota bacterium
GTCGACTACGCCGCGGGCGAAGTCCTCGGCGCGGAAACCGCGACCGGGATCCGCGCTTGCTACGGCGACATAGACACGAACGATCACGTCAACAACGTGCGGTACATCGCGTGGGCCCTCGACTCGCTCGATCCCGCGTACCGCGCCGCGCGCGTCCCTTCCCTCGTGCGCGCGCTCTATAAGCGCGAGCTCTCCGTCGGCGCCGAGGGCGAGGTGCTGACCCGCTCGGGCGACCTCGAGTCACGGCACCTCGTTCGCTCAGGCGGCGAGGACCTTTTCTCGCTCGAGGTTCGCTGGGCTAAGGCTTAGGGAATATCGTTGGGCGTCCGTAAAAAAAGCCGCGCCCTTAGGGCGCGGCCTACCGTTCGTCGAAACGGCCTCAGTACGTCATCTTAAACGAGCGCTCGGTCTCTTTTGGCGTAAAGGGGAAACGCAGGGCGTCGAAGTCGATAAACGGCCCCTGAGGCGCCTTCCAATAGGCGATGCCTTCCGTCGGCTTGTTATCCTTAAAGTCGGGTGCGAAGTTCCCGTTCTCGTCGTGGAAGACGAAGATGGCGTAGTCCTTATACGAGATGTTCTTCAGCGTCACGCGCATGGTTTCCGCGGTCACGTCGATGGCGCCCGAGTCGATGAAGTTGCTCGGGTCGATCGGGTCCGATTCGTAGAGAGCATAGCAGAGCTTCCCGTTTCGGGACGGGTCGAGGCCCGAGACGACGGCCGTCAGATTCCCGGTTCCCTTAAAACCCGACTCGGCCTTCGCCGGGTCGTACAGTACCTTCGTGACGTACATCGTCAGCCATCCCGGCTGCTTGGTGAAGGATCGCGGGGAACCCTCGACCCTGCGGTACGCGGCGTCGGTAATAGCGGCGCGCGGGGTATTGTAGAATTCGTTCGCGCGCGTGCAGTACCAAATCGTCACCGGTTTATCGTTGTAGCGCGTTAGGTCGTGCCCGATCTCGACCCCGGGCTTAAAGACCGCGTGGTTTCCGTACGGCACGAAGCCCTCCGGGATGTAGAGGTAGTGCTCGTTGTTCGGGAAGGCGTAGCGGAGCAGCCCGAGGGTATGCTCGCTTCCGTGCACGAAGATGTCCCCGGGCTTAACCTCGTCGCCGATGTCGACGACGACCTGGTCGAGGGGACCGTTGACCTCGAGGCGGTATACGAGGAAGAGGACCGGGGCCGAGGCTACCGCGTAGAGGGCAAGGGCGATCGCGAGCACGCGTCGCTTCTTAATGGTGCGGACGAAGGACGCGAAGGCAAGGACGAGAACCCCGGCGACCGACACGAGGTACCGGTCGTAGAAGATCGGCTTGACGGCGACCGAGAGGACGATCGCGCACGCGAAGGTGAGCGCGTACACGGCGAGGGCCGAGGCCGCGAGGAAGGAATCCTCCTCCTTGCGCCGTACGCGCCCGATGGCCGAGTAGGCGCCAAAGCCCAGGACGGCGAGGAAGATGAGCGGGGCGAAGTTGGGCCCGTTCCATCGAGGCGAGAAGGGATAGAGAAGGACTTGGACGACCATGCCCGCCGTGACCGGCGGGATCCAGAAGTTGCTCGTCACCCGCGCGGCCTGCCGAAGGAGGAAGACCAGCCACGGTAGGTACGCGGCAACCGTGATCCCGGCGACGATCAACGCCGCGCGAAGGCGCTCGTTACCGCCTTGCTCCGCGCGCCCGAAGAAGGTTTTGCCCAGTAATACGAGCCAGTACAGGGCGACGGCGAGGAGCCCGTAGTAGTGGGTATAGGCCGCGCCCAGCGTAAGAAGGGAAAGGATCGCCCAGTCGCGCTTCTTCCCCGAGCTTAGGGCTATCTGCCCCCAGATCACCGTCCCGGTCACGAAGAAGGCGACCCAGCTGTACATC
>JAKPSR010000269.1 GCA_029571425.1 Spirochaetota bacterium
CCCGCGACGGTCGCGGCGGCGCGCCGCGCGAAGTCCTCGGCCGCGTCGGCGGAGGCGCCGTCGCCCGCCTGAGAGAACAGGCTCTTGAGCGAGAGCGCCGTCGCCCAGTTCTTGACCGCGAGGTAGAGGTTGTTCCGCGCGCGCCCGAGGCTCGCGTCGAGGCTGTCGTAGGTCGTGATCTCGCTGCCGCCCGCGCAGCGGAGGCTGTCGGCGTCCATCACCCCGTCCCCGTTCGCGTCGCGCGCCTTTAGAGACGCGAGAAGCTCGCGAAGCACGCCGATTCGGCGATGCACCCACGCGAGGTCGCCGGACTTTTTCGCGTAGAGGGCGGCCGTCAACACCCAGTTGCAAAGCTGCTCGGCCGACATGTAGCTAAAGCACCCGTTGAGCTTCTCGAGCTCGTAGCTCGACCGCCCGATCGGGGTGAACTGGTCGGCGACTCCCATGTCGTGGGTAAAGCTCATCGCGCCGCCGGGGATGCCGCCCGAGACCCCGTCGCGGTAGCTGTAGCGACGGAGGAAGAGGTCAAGCTCCGAGCGCACGGTCCACGGCGTGCAGTCAAGCTCGTAGAACGCCTGGTCAACCGTCAGGTCGAGGGTATTCATCATCTGATACTCGCCCTCGTTGACGACAAAGGCGTCGCGACCCTCCTCGTCGATCAGGAATTCAGTGCTCGCGAGGTAGCTGTGGCGGGCGTGCGAGACGAGGAATATCCGGTCTTCGTTGAGGCCGGATGAGCGCAGCGCCGCGTCCTGGTTCATCGCGAGTTCCTTATAGGACTCGGCGTTGTCCAGGGCGAAGGATATCGCGTCCTCGAGGTCGGCGAAGAGGTCGGTATAGGCGAAGCGGCAGGGGTAGCCGGTGGTCGCCCGACCTTCGCGCCAAAAGCCGAGAGCCATCGTCAAGGTACGGATCTCGCCCGCCGGCACGCGGAGGGTCAAGGCCCCTTCGTGCGCGAGGCGGCGGAGCTGGCTATTCCCCTCGACGATCGCGCGGAGGGCGCTCCACTCGAGCACTTCGCCGAGGCCGGGTCCCGCGGTCGCCCCGAAGCCGTAATTCACGCCGCAGGCGAGGCCGAGGATCGAGCCCTCCGTCGCGTCGGAAAGGGGCCGTCGCATCCCCTGGCAGCCAAAGAAAAGAACGGCGTCCTCGGTAGCATCGGAGTTGTCGAGGGTAATCTCCGCTATGATAGCCGGGGCTGCGGCAAAGCGCCGGCCCTCAAGGTCGAGGTCGTCCCAGCTAGGCACGATCGGCTGAGGCGTATAGAAGGTGAGGGAGAGGCCATCCGCCCGCCAGGTCTCGGTCGCGGCCTCGAGCCGCCGCTCGATATCCTCGGGCTTGATCTGGTCAACGTGCGCCGAGGCCCAATCGAGGATTTGCTTTTTCATCTGCTCGACGTTGAAGTCGGACTCATCGGGCCCGACCCGGCGTTCGGTGGTGAAGGGTAGGAGTTTGAGCTTTCCGGTCCCCCGCCTGAAACCGGCGTAGACGTTGAGTCCGGGGTTTTGGACGTCGCCGAGGATAAATCCACCGCCTGCCCCATACTGGCCGAGGACGAAGGACGCGTAGGCTCCCCAAGGGGAATGGTGGCTCACGAAAGAATCGCTTTTCATGTGTGGCTCCTCATCGAATCGTTTAAACGTACCGAAAAGAAAATGGGGCGTAAAAACATAGAGATATTAGATATTTTACAATCACACCCCTAGCGCTTTTCGTATATTCAATATATAGTACACTATAAACATTAAGTTATCAAGGAAACAAATTAAAGACTCGCGCAAGGGGGCAAGGATACATGACGAGGACGATTGGGTTATTTATAGACACGTTGACCGGCATCAGCGGATACCAAGAGGCAGTCTGGCGCGGGGTCAGCGACGCGGCGCGAGAGCGCGGCGTTCGTGTCGTCACCTTCGCCGGCGGGGCCCTCGAGTTCGCCCCGCTGAACCCCTTCGAGAAGTCGCGGAACATAGCGTACGAATTATTCGACCCCTCCCTTTTCGACGGGGTCGTGATATGCGGGGGAACCCTCGGCAACGCGATTTCCCCTGAGCGGTTCGCCGCCTTTTGCGACCGTTTCTCCTCAATACCGATGGTCAGCGTCGGTTCCGCCGGCACTAAGGTTCCGCGCGTCCTCGTCGACAACGACCGCGGGATGCGCGAGATCGTCCTTCACCTTCTTCGCGATCATCGGTATACCCGCGTCGCCTTCATCAGCGGCCCACGGGGGAACGTCGACGCGGACCGTCGCCGTGAGGTATTCATGCGGGCGATGGCCGAGTCCGGCGTCGCCGTTGACGAGCGGCTCGTGCACGAGGGAGACTTTAACGACCATTCCGGCTACGAGGCCGTAGTCCGCTGGTTCGACCAGCTTGGTCTCAGGCCCGAGGCCATCGTCGCCTCGAACGACAACATGGCCTTCGGCGCCCTCGCCGCCCTCCAGGATCGCGGGATATCCGTGCCCTCGTCGGTCGCCGTTACCGGCTTCGACGACGTGCAGTCCGCGGCGGCCGCGACCCCGCCACTTTCCACCGTTCGCCAGCCGGTGCATGGCCAAGCGCGCCGAGCCCTTTTCCAGCTCCTCGACCGAATCGACGGAAAGGACATCGAGTTCGAGGTTCGCGAGGCGCCCGAGCAGGTGCATCGCCAGTCCTGCGGCTGCTACTCCCGAGGCCTCGCCGCCTTTACCGACCGCCCCGCGCCGAGCCGCGACCGGCTCGAGGAAGAAGCCCTTTCCGAGCTCGGCGTCGAAGGCTCGGACCCCCGCGCGGGGAAGATACGTTCCCTCGCGCGCCTCTTTCAGGAGGACGCCGGCACCGACCGCGCCGTCCTCGCCGCCCTCGACGACGTCCT
>JAKPSR010000288.1 GCA_029571425.1 Spirochaetota bacterium
GCGCGCCCACCGAGCCAGACCCGACCCCGTTGAAGCTCTGGGAGCCGACGGTAACGGCCCCGAGCCCGCGCTCGAACTCAACGAGCCAGTCGGCCTCCGCGCCCGCGAGGCCGAGGGTTACCGATCCCGCCCCCGTCGCGACCTCGAGCTCGTCGGCGCGAACGTCGCTAAAGTCGATGGCGCCGGCACCGGACTCGACGGATACCTCTTTCGCGCTGAGGCCCGCGGACTCGATCTCGCCCGCCCCCGTCTTGAGGACGACGCGGTCGGCCGAGACGCCGTCGACCGACAGGCTCCCGGCGCCGAGCTCGATCTTTATGCCGGATAGGCGCTTCCCCGCGGGGACGACGAGCTCGAGGACGGGACGCTTGGCGCGCCTGCCGAACGGAAGGGACTCGAGCCAATCATCTTGATCGAGCCGAAGCGACGATCCCTCGACGTGGGCGTGGAATGACCCCTTCGCGAAGTCGGTCGCCCGATACTCGAACGAGTCTCCCGCGCGCACGATCACGCGGGCCGCGCCCGCGTCGATCTCCACCTCGGTTACCGAGTCCGCGACCGTCCCGCTCAATTCCTCGAGGTCTCTGATCGTCGCCCCGTCTCGGCTCTCGCGCTCCCAATGCCACGACCAGCTCCGTTTACCGTCGGGCCATTCGGCGCCCGGGCGGCTCCCGCGTCCCCAGGGCCACCATCGCGCACCGGCGAGACTTCCGCCGAGGCTCAGCCCGATGCCGATGAGCACGCATCCGATGCAGACGAGCACGAGTGCCCGAAACAGGGACCCGATCGGGTTTCTACCTGACATGAGAATCTCCTTTCGAGCGGCTGAAGAGCCACGCGACGACGAGGCCGAGCAGGGAGACGCCCGCGCCGATGATGATGAAGACGATCTTCCCGAGACCCCAGAGGAGGAAAGCCGCGCCGAAGAGGACGATGGCCGTGGCCGGGGTCGAGAAGAGGCCGACGAGTCCGCCCGCGAAGAGCCCGACGCCGCCGACGATAAGGCTCACCGCGGCAACGATGGCCGCGACGACCGCCCCCACGATGGCGACCGTCGCCCCGACGATCCCGAAGATCACCGGGAAGGCGAGCGGGGCGGCGCACACCGCGAGAAGGACGAACCAGATCGCCGACAGTCCCTTCTTCGGGGAATGCGGCGACTGGCGCGCCTCCTTGACCGCGTGATCCGCCAGGATCCGCGAGGCCACGCTAGCAGGGCTTCCGAGCTCGCGAATCACTTCTTGCTCGCGGTCGGGACCGGCCTCGTCGAAATACTCCTCGTAATACGAGAGGGCGGCATTCCGCTCCTCGGCGGGCAGGCGCGCGAGCCTCTCGCGCAGCTCCCGCATGAATTCAGCTCGCGTCATACGTTCGTCTCCCCACCGAAGATCCCTTCGATTCGCCTTCGGTATTCCTTCCATTCGCTCAGGTGCAGGGCGTGCTGCGTGAGCCCGTCGCTCGTGATCCGGTAGTAACGCCGGTTCCGGCCCTGAAACGGCTGATCGTAGGTCGTTAGCCAGCCATTTTTTTGTAGGCGCCTAAGAACCGGGTACAGGGTCGATTCCGAGACCGCCATCACCTGCTTCACCTCCTGGGTGAGCCGGTAGCCATACTCGTCCCCGCGCGAAAGGACGGCGAGGACGCAGGCGTCGAGCAGTCCGGTATTGATCGAGAACAGCATCCCTTCCTCCTTTCATCTCCTATGATATTGCATATACGACTATACTATACGTCATATAGCATAAATAGTCAAGAAAAACCGGGGAAAAAATCTTTCCCCGGTCCCGAGAGAAAACGTACGCGCTGGCTATCGTGCCGCGCCTAACCGAATAACTGCCCCGGTAGCCGATGCCGCTCCCTCGGAGGAAAGAGGCGATCAAACGCATCGGCCTCCGCGGAATCAAAATGAAACACAGGGTCATCGATGAATCGTCCGCGCAGGGCGGCGGTCGCGACCGGATCGATGGGGTGAATCATAAATGCCGGGGTATCCCCTCCCTCGGCCGGATGGACGTCGAAATCCGAGGCAGGCAGGAAGCCCGAGGCGGAGTAGTAGCCGGGATCGCCGTAGAGGAAGATCGCCGCGAACCCGAGTTCGCGAGAGCGGGCGATGGTGAGCGAGAGAAGCGCCCGCCCGATCCCGCGCCGCTGCAAGTCGGGTCGCACCGCGATCGGCCCAAGGCAAAGGACCTCGCGAGAAGCCGTCCCGTCGACCACCGCCGCGCGCGTGCAGTAGCTCGCGCCCGCGAGAGGCGTATCCTTTACCCCGCCGAGCTCGGCGACGTACGCGAGCTCGGGCACGAAGCCGGGACTCGACCGCATCTCGTGCAGAAGGTAATGCTCGTCGCAACCGGGTTTGTATGTATCCCAGAAAGCGTCTCGGGTTACGGTCTCGGCGACGCGCCAATCCCCGGCGCGCTCGTTCCTATAGATGAGGTTCTCAATTAATGTCTGCATATGTTCGTCCTTTGGGAAATGCATCCCGTTCATTGTGCGCAAATAAAAGCGCGCGCAAAAACGAAAGAGGGAAAAAATATATGGGGATGATGGGACGCTGGTGAACTGGGAAGAGTATCGGAGACAACGAAGGGCGATTGCCCTCCTAGCGCAGCGTCTCCATCTTGATCGCGGTATCGTTCATACAGACCTCCCGAAATCGGACGATGCGCGTAGTCTACGCGATGATCGGCGCGCTGTCAACGCCGAGAACGGCCGCGGCGACCTCACCCGCGCGTTACACCTTCCAATCGAGCTCGACGGGAAGACGGGCGAGGAGGACGATGAACATCGCCGCGTTCGCGACAAGCCACACCGGCGAGTACACGAAATAATAGAAGATGAAATCAATCGGGTTAAAGCGAAACCGGAGAAGGCGCGAGAACGAAAAGAAGGTGAGCAAGGCGACGAGGACGCCGGCGAGCGTCGGAACCCATCCTTCCGCCATGATGAGCCCAAGGTGGGCGGGGACAAGGAAGAAACCCGAAAGAACGTGAAAGTGCTGGGTCACCGTGAAGACGAGGGGAAGTGCCTGGGCGAGTACCGTATCGCGGGCGAGAAAATACACGGCCAGGTACGAGAGAAACGGAAGGAATAGAAGCACCGTCGAGAGGAAGAGAGCCGGGGTGCGAAAGAAATGAGCCACAATAATAGGAAGATTTTCGCGCACCCAGAGGACGTTGTTGAGTGCCCACCGCTTGCGCTGAACGACCCAACGCGACAAGTCCTCCGGCACCTCGTTGCGAACCTTTAAGGATCGCGGAAAGCCGAATCGAGCGCCGAGTTGAAACGCGCGCGCGGCGAAATCCATGTCCTCGTTGACGACCGGCCGAAAGCCGCCGAGCATGCGGAAGGTCAACGCGTCGACGGCGAACGCGGCCCCGTTCATCGAGGGCGAGCGGCCGGCCAAGGACGCCATGGTCCACGAGATCATGGCGAACGAGAGGAATTCCATGGACATCATCCGGGCGATCGGCGTGCGGCCGATCGCTTCCTTCGGGAATTCGACGACCTCGCGACGGGCAAGCTCCGCCTCAACGCGGTTTAGGAACGCTGGGTCCTCGGGAAGCTCGACGTCGTTGTCGAGCATCAGGTAAGCGTCGGCGTGGATGGCGGCCGCCGCCCGGTTCACGGTTTCGCACTTCCCGAGACGCACGCCGTTCCTGCGCACCTCGACGCCGTTTGGGAGGCGGCCGAGGACCGACTCGATCGAGGCATTCGTCTCGCCATCAACCGCGATGACGACACGATCTCCCTCGCGAAGCATGGCGGCCAATTTTGCCGCGATATCTCCCGCGCGCTTCGGTTCTCCGTACACGGGCACGATAGACGCGATTTTCATGATGTCTCCTACCGTAGAAGATACTGAATGCGGAGGGGGATCGTGTAGTCCCCGCCGGGAGGCGGGTCGAAGGGGAATAGGGAGCGAACGAGATCGAGCGCGGCCCGGTCGAGGACGGCGCTACCCGAACCCGACGAGATCCGAACCGACTCGAGCGAGCCGTCTGCCTTCACCGACAGGTCGATCAAGACGCTTCCTTCCTCGCCGCGCCGTCGGGCGACCGCCGGGTACGCAAGGCGATCGCGAACGCGCGCGGCGAGGAGGTCGTGAAAGGCGCGCGCGCCCGCGATCAGTTCGCCCTCGGGCCCGACGGCCTTGGTCCCCGCGCCATGGTCATCCCCCGCGGAAGGATCGTTCCCCGCGCCGATGGTTAGATCCCCAGCGACGCGCTCAACCGTCGTCTCGCCGGCATCAGCCGTCGCCTCGCCTGCCGACAGGGGTTTCCCCGAGGCCTGACCACTCCCCGCATCCCGTCGGTCAAGGGTCAAGGACACGGAGCCGAAGCGAGGATCGCGACGCGACGCCACGGCGCCTGATATCCCGAGCGAAGCCAAGAGAGCGAGCGTCCCCGCGACAAGGGCATAGAAG
>JAKPSR010000306.1 GCA_029571425.1 Spirochaetota bacterium
CTCGAGCGGACGGCGTCTCGGCTCGACCACGCCTATGCCATCCTCTCCGAGATTAAGCTCGCAGACGCGGGACGGGCAGGGGATGCTCCGCGCCTCGACCGCGCCGAAACCCTCGCACTCGTCGACCGCGTCTATACCCTCTCGGACGAGAGGCATGCCGCCCGCGAGGAAGCCGCCCGGATCGAGTCCGAGCTCGAGCGGCTGCGTCCCTGGGGCGCCGTCGACCCCGCCGACTTCGATTACCTCGCCGAGCGCGGGATATACCTATTCCCCTTCGAGATGTCGGTCGAGGACTATACCGGCCTTCCCGAGTCTGTTCGGACGGTCGTCGTCGGCAGGGACAAGAAGGCGATACGGCTCGTCGTTTGGGGCGAGAGCGACCTTTTGCACGAAGGTATACCGACCTCGGCACGCGAGCTAGTCCTGCCGGCGAAGCCAACCCGCGAGCTCGAGGCTGACCTCGCGCGCGCGAGAAAAGTTATCCCGGCCATCGACGAGCGGCTCCGCGCCGACGCGGCCCGAAAGGATTCCATCCTGGCGCTGCGCGCCGATCTCGCGCGCGAGATTGAGTTCGAGCGGGTGCGCGCGGGCATGCCCCTTGTCGCCCTATCCGCGCGCGAGGAAGGATCGGCGGGCCCCGCCGCCGACGTTGCCTGGCTTACCGGCTTCGCCCCCGCCGACGAGGTTCATCGCCTGGAGGAGGCCGCGCGCAAGAACGGCTGGGCCCTCGCCGCGGACGACCCCGCCGACGAGGACAACGTGCCCACGAAGGTGCGGAACAACCGTCTCGTCAACCTCATTTCGCCGCTCCTTGACTTCCTCGGCACGGTGCCCGGATACCGCGAGATCGACATATCCGCGTGGTTCCTCCTCTTCTTCGGGATATTCTTCGCCATGATATTCGGTGACGCCGGATACGGCGCCCTGCTCGCCGTCCTCAGCGTCTTCGGGATCCTAAAGTCCCTCGCGAAGGGCGAGAGGCCGCACGTCGGGCTCTACATGTTCCTCTATCTTTCGCTGATGACGGTCGCCTGGGGCGCGGTCACCTGCACCTGGTTCGGAGTTCCCGTCGATCTGCTTCCCGCGTCCCTGAGATCGATCGCGGTTCCCGCCTTCTCGAACGCGAACCCGGATGCGGCGACGAACATCAAGATATTCTGCTTCTCCCTCGGCCTCGCGCAGATATCGATCGCCCACATAATCGGGATCATCCGAAACATCCGGAGCCTAAAGGTGCTTGGGGAGCTCGGCGCCCTGATGCTCACGGTCGGGATGTTCTTCGTGGTGCTGAACCTCGTCGTCGACGCCCAACGGTTCCCGCTGACTAACCCGGTTCTGGCGTTGGTGGGCGGCGGATTCCTCCTTAACTTCGTGTTCATCAACTACGCGGGGAGCGTCGGCGGGGGACTACTGGAGAGCCTCAAGAATATCATCACCATGCTCCTTGGGGTGGTGAACATGTTCGGCGACATCATGAGCTACATCCGCCTTTGGGCGGTCGGGCTCGCCGGGTCGGCGATCAGCGCGACCGTCAACGCGATGGCCGGGCCCTTCCTCGGCGGCTTCGCGCTTTTCGCGGCGGCGGCCGTACTACTTCTCTTCGGGCACGGGCTCAACTTCGTGATGAACGTCCTCTCGGTCATCGTTCACGGGGTGCGGCTCAACACCCTGGAGTTCTCGAATCACCTCGGCTTGACTTGGTCAGGCTTTAAGTATGAACCGTTCTCGGAAACGGGCAAGAAATAGGAGAGAGCATATGAACTTTGGAATGTTTGGCGCCGCGGCGGCGCTCGGTATCTCGGCTGTGGGATCCTCGATCGGGCTCGCGATCGCCGGGCAGGCGACGATCGGCGCGTGGAAGCGCTGCTACGTGGCGAACAAGCCGGCCCCGTTCATCCTGGTCGCCTTCGCCGGCGCCCCGCTGACGCAGACGATCTACGGCTTCCTCCTGATGAACGCGATGCTCGCCTCCCAGAAGGACCCGTGGTTCCTCCTCGGCGTCGGACTCGTCTGCGGCCTCGCGATCGCGGCCTCGGCCGTCGCGCAGGGCGCCGCGTCCGCCTCCGGCTCTGACGCCCTCGGCGAGACCGGGAAGGGCTTCTCCCAGTACATCACGATCGTCGGCCTTTGCGAGACCGTCGCCCTATTCGTGATGGTCTTCGGGCTCATCTCGGTCGCGTAACGCCCTGGCGTCGTCAAGCGACGGCCCGGCGCCGTACGCGCCCCATGCCCGCTCAAGGGGTACCACCTTTGAGCGGGTTTTTTTTGCCCGAAATCGCCTCTGTACATCCCATCCCTTTGCCGATATAGTTAATACGTTATGAGCGAATTCAAGCGCCCCGCCGCGGTCGCCGTCGGTGGATCAGGTATCGCGCGTTCCCTCGTCATCGGAGGCGACGCGCCCGTCTCGATCCAAACCATGTGGAAGTCTCCCCTCGCGGGCTCGGACCTCGGCGCGGTGGTCAACGGTCTCGCATCGCTCGCGGCGATCGGTTGCGACCTCGTGCGCTTCGCCGTCCCGGACGAAGAGACCGCCGACGCCCTCGTGCGCCTTTCCAGGCTCACGCCAATGCCCCTCGTCGCCGACATTCATTTCGACTACCGGCTCGCGCTTCGCTCCCTCGATGGGGACGTCGCGAAGATACGCATCAACCCGGGAAACATCGGGGGCGAGGATCGGGTCCGCGCCGTCGCCGAGAAGGCGCGGGATCGCGGCGCGGCGATACGGGTCGGGGTAAACTCAGGCTCGCTGCCGAAAGACCTTCTGTCGATGGACCGCGCCGAGGCGCTCGTCGAGGCGGCCGCCCGCGAGCTCGCCGCCCTCGACAAGGTCGGCTTTGACCGCGTCCTCGTCTCGATGAAGGCGTCATCCGTTCCCGAGACCATACGGGCGAACGAGGCCTTCGCGCGCCGCTACGCCGTCCCGCTCCATCTCGGCGTCACGGAGGCCGGGCCCCTGATCGGCGGCATCGTGAAAAGCTCGCTCGCGTTTGGGTCCCTCCTGCCGCGCGGGATCGGGTCGACGGTGCGCGTGAGCCTATCTGACTCGATGGAAAACGAGGTGATCGCCGCGCGCGAGATACTCGCCGAGTGCGGCTCGCGTCGGGGCGGCGTCAGGATCGTCTCCTGCCCGCGCTGCGGGCGCAACGGCTTCGACGTCCACGCCTTCGTCTCGCGCTGGCAGCGCGAGCTCCTTTCCCTCGACCGAGACATCACGGTCGCCGTGATGGGATGCGTGGTCAACGGCCCGGGGGAAGGGAAGCACGCCGACATCGGGATTACCGGCGCCGGCGACAGCGTCATCATCTTCCGGAAGGGCGAGACCGTCAGAACCGTTTCCTCGGGCGATGGCGTCGAGGCGGTCGACCGAGCCTTCAGAGAGGAGCTGAGAAAACTGTGAGATCACGAGCGATTGTTTCATTATTTGCTTTCGTCGCCTCGCTTCTCGCCGCGGGCGCTGCGTTCGCCGCCCCGCCCGAAACGCCGTGGGAACTTCTTTCCCGGGCGCGTATATCCCTGGAGGCCGGCGAGTATGGCGAGGCCCTACGCCTCGCGAACGCGGCCCGGGACGCTCGGCGCGCCGAGCGGGAGTTGAGCCTCGATATCCTTCGCGAGTCCCTCAGGCCGGCAGAGGTAAAGCGGGCTGGAGACGATATCCCCGCGGTCTTAGCCGTTCTCGATCGCCGGGAGGACGCTCCCGCCGCCTCGATCATCCGTTCCGCCCTCGATGGTCCCGCGGCGCCCTCGTTCGGCAAGTCGGTCTCTAAGGTTATCGCGTGGCTCGAGCGCACCCGCGAATACCCCGAGGCGGACGTCCTGTCGGGCGCCGTGTACGAGGCCGAGGGCGAGTACGCCCAGGCGATGACCTACTACGAGCGCGCCTGGGAGTCTCGGGATATCCTCGATGTACCCGACGATCGCATCCCCCTCGTGTACCGCATGGCCGACGTTTCGGCCATGATGGACGATCAGGGCGCTCGCGAGAAGTACCTCTTGCTCGTTTTATCCGAGGACCCCGTGTTCGGGACGCCGGGATCTGAGAGCCCGACGCTCCTCGCCATGATACGCTCGGCCGAGGAAGAGGGAACGCTCGAGAAATTCTTCAAACTTTATCGTCATTCGCGGTACTTTACGTTGAAAGCCTATCAAGACCTTGCTATATTCTATTATCAGAAGTCGCGAAGCCGGCTCGACCGAGCACTGCCCGTGTCCGCCATGGCGAGTTGCGTCGTGGTGACCAGGCTTTCCGAGGCCGTCAGGCAATACGACTTCGAGTACGTGTACGCGGGCCTTTCAGACCTGATGAGCCGCGCGGGGAAGCGTCGCGAAATCGCCGAGTGGGCGGCCGCGAACCGGGCGTGGGAAACCCTCGTCACCTTCGGTTCCATATTGTGGGATCGGGGAGCGCGGTCCCAAGCCGCTTGGCTTTGGTCGGAGCTCGCCGCCGCGTGCCCGGACAAGCGCTGGGCCGCAAAGGCGAGGCGCGAGCTTGATCGGGCGGGGAAGGCGGAGTAGGTAGTGTAGATGAGCGGGCACGCGCCGATGCGCTGCCCCTCGCGATAAAAGGAGACTGTAATGAAGAAAAAGCTTGCGATCGCCATCATCGCGTTGATGGTATTGGGCACCTCGGGCGCCTTCGCCTTCGGTATCGGCCTCCAGCTTAACGGGAACGCCGATGATTCCTTCGAGAATCGTGGTGTCGCGCTTACCTTTAAGGTGGATTCCATCCCCCTGATCTTTGCCGTCAACTGGGGCTTCTACGACGAGGTTCAGTGGGTCGGGGTCACCGCGGACTATTGGTTCCTCAACAACAACATTACCACGATCGGTCGGAGTCCCCTTAACTGGTTTATCGGCATCGGCCTTTTCGGCAACGTCACCGTGATCGAGGACGACGATACCCAGCTCGCCTTCGGCGTGCGGGTGCCCATTGGCCTCAACATGTTCATCGGGAACGGTTTCTTCGAGCCGTTCGTCCAGATCGCCCCATCCTTCGGAGTACGGGTCGTGCCCTCGCTCGGGATGGAAAACCTCTTCTTCCCGATATCCCTCGGGTTTAGGTGCTGGTTCAAGTAGCCAGTTTCCTTCGAGCCGTCCCTTCTCGGGGCGGTTTTTTTATGCTATGATCGATAGCCGGAGGAACGAGATGAGCAAAGTGGTACTGGGCGCGGACTCGCTAGACGGCTATTTGACCGAGAAGGATCAAAGTTTCCTCGCCAGGATGGACGGCCTCTACGCGAGGGCGATGGACTCTTTCAGGATACTGGCGGCCGGCGGCTTCAGCTCGACCCTCGCGAACGAGGAAAAGAAGGTTATCGACATCTACAACGAGATGGGCCACGTGATGCAGGACATCTGCAAGGCGGCGCCCGGCATCAAGGTGTATTCCTTCGAGACCGAGGAGACGAGCCACGCGGAGGCGTCGCGGGTCATCGCCAAGCTCCGCGATATCCGAACCGGGCATAACGAGTTCGTCTACTATACCCAGCGCGCGTACGAGATGCTCTTCCGCCTCGCTTACACCGGAAACCATTCCGACAACAAGAATTACCTGGTGGTCAAGACCCCGGTGACGGCGCCTGTGCAAAACTACGCCGTGCACAAGATACCGGACATCGACTACAAGATCGAGAACTCCGTGATGTGCGTAATGCTCCGCGGGGCCCTCCTGCCCTCGATGATCGTCTCGAAGGAGATCGAGGAGTACTCCTCGCACGGGTACGTCACCCCCTTCGCCCTATTCAAGATTAAGCGGGACGACTCGAAAAAAGAGAAGAACATGGAGTACGTCCTCGATCTCGATAAGTCATTCTTCAATATCGCCGACATGAACGGTAAGGACTTGATCTTCGCGGACCCGATGAACGCGACCGGAGGAAGCCTCGTAACCGTCGTGAAGTACCTAATCGAGAACGGCGTGAAGCCGCGGTCGATCAAGTTCTTCAACGTGATCTCCGCCCTGAAGGGCGCGCTTCGGGTGGTCCGGGCCCTGGATAACTGTACCGTCTATACGCTCTGGATGGACCCGGTGCTCAACTCGTCGGCGTACATTATGCCGGGACTCGGCGACGCGGGGGATCGGATCAACGGGAAGGATACCGAGGACACACCGAGGAACATCATCCAGCTCGTCGCAGACTATGGTTCCGACATCGCCGGGCTGTATCGCTCGCAGCTGAGGAAGATCGAGCAGATCGTCCTCGGCGCCCATTAAGGCCGGCCCGATGGGCGCTTTCCGCGCCTTGCTCGCCGTTATGGTCTTTTCCCTCGCGCTGGCGTCGTGCGCCACGGGCGGGAAACGGATGGCGGCGGAGTACTACGCCCTCGCCGAGGGCTACGCCGAGATCTCGAAGCACGACAAGGCCATCGCCTATTACCGAAAGGCGGCGCGCTGGCCCGCCTACGAGAACGCATCCCGCTACGGACTCGCCCGCTCGCTCGCTATGACCGGCGACTACTCAGGCGCGATCGAGGCGATCGAGCCGCTTCTCGCGGAAGATCCCGACAACAAGCTCGTATCGGGCGCCTACGCCTTCCTGCTCGCGAAATCCGGCAAGGCCGACGAGGCCGTCGCCCTGTATAAGCGGTTCTACGACGAGTCGCCGGACGACCCCCGCGCGGGGCGCGACTACGCCGAACTCCTCGTCCTCGCGGGCAGGAACCAGGAAGCCATCGATCTTGTCGCCGCGCTAAAGCTCCGCTTCCCCGGCGCCGAGGCGTTGAAGGACGTGGACGCGCTCGAGACCCGCGCGAAGGCGGCGATCGAGGAGGCGGCGAAGCCCGCCGCGCCGGATACGAAGCCTGAGACTAAGGCGAAAAAAAGCTAAAAAGGATTACTCTTCCCACCCAAAGCGGGAATGGGCCCGCGCGAGGAACGCTTCCTCGACCAAGGGTTCGAGGCCCGCGCGATCGTAAAGCTCGCGAGTGTACGCGACCTTGGCCTTCAGTACCGGGTGTTTCGGCGAGAAAAGCACGCAGCAATCCTCGTAGGGCAGGATCGACGTCTCGTATGTGCCGATGGACTTCGCGGTCGCGATGATCTCGTCCTTGTCCATGCCAACGAGCGGGCGAAGGACGGGAAGCTCAGCCATCGAGTTCGTCACCGTCATGTTTTCGATCGTTTGGCTCGCCACCTGCCCGAGGCTTTCGCCCGTTATCAGGCACTTCGAGCCGATTGCCCGCGCGAGTCGGTTTGCCGCGCTCATCATGCACATCCTGAGGAGGACGGTCGCGTAATCGACGGGGGCATTATCCCTGATGCGCTGCTGTACCTCGGTGAACGGGACGACGTTCAGGTGCGTGCCGAGCCCGTACCGGGCGAGGACGCGCGCGAGGTCCTCGACCTTTTTCTGCGCCTCGGGCGAGGTGTAGGGATGCGAGTGGAAGTAGATGCAGTCGAGCTTCATGCCCCGCTTGAGCATCCGGTAGCCCGCGACGGGCGAGTCGATCCCCCCTGAAAGAAGGAGGAGGCCGCGGCCGCCGGTCCCGCAGGGGAGCCCGCGGTGCCCGGGTACCGTCGGGCCATAGACGAAGGCGCGCTCGCGCACCTCGACCGAGATCACGGCGTCGGGCGCGTGGACGTCTACGGCGAGGATGCCGCGCTCGTAGACGGCCTCGCCGAGGTCGCGCGCGATCTCGTACGAGGTAAGGGGAAAGTCCTTGTCGGCGCGGCGGGCCTCGATCTTGAAGCTCCGCTTCCCGCCGTCGCGCGCGCGTTCCGCCTCGGCGATGACGGCCGCCTTCATCTCGTCCATCGTCTTGCCGACCTTGGCGGCGCGGGACCATCCCGCGATCCCGACGAGGTGCGAGAGCGCGTACTCGATCGCGGGCACGGACTCCTCCGGTCCCTCGACGTACATCCTGCCGGAAACGAGGCGGACCGACGCGCGCTTTCTCTCGAGGTAGTGCCTGGCGTTTTGCACCAGGCGTTCCTCGAAGTCCTTGCGGTTTCCGCCTTTTAGGGTAAGCTCGCCGAGTTTGACGAGATAGGTCACGGTTTCCATAGTAGCTCCCGAATCGATTAATAGTTTCGCGTCGCGCGGTCAAGCTCGGCGAGGAAGGCGTCGACGTCGCCGTCGGAGGTCGTCGGGCCGATCGAGACCCGAAACGCGTTTTGCCGCGCCTCCGCGGAGACGCCCATCGCCTCGAGTACCGGCCGCGATTTTTTCTTCGACGAGCATGCGGACCCGGTTGAGACGAATATGCCACGCTCGCCGAGCACGCGGACGAGTACCTCGCCGGGCACATTGGCGGTGGCGGCCTGCAGTATCCAGGGCGAGAAGCGCGTGTCCGTCTCGCCGCGCGAGGCGGGGACGGTCGTTACCCCGGGGATCGAGCGGAGCCCGGAGACGATTCGCGCCATCAGGCCGCGCGCGCGCTCGAGGCGCGTGTGGTCGAGACGGGCGCGCTCGAGGGCGAGCGCGAGGGCCATGGCCCCGGCGAGGTTCTCGGTCCCGGGCCTCGTGCCGCTTTCCTGGCCGCCGCCGCGCACGAAGGGCTCGAAGGCGCGGTTCGCGACGAGGACGCCAATGCCGCGCGGGCCAGCGATCTTGTGCGCGCTCGCGCTCGCTGTGTCGATGCCGTCGGCCTTGAGGTCGATCGGCACCTTGCCGACGGCCTGAACCGCGTCGACGTGGAAATGCGCGGGGCGCCGCCCCGTGCCCGGCCCGGTGGCCGAGCGGAGGGCGCGCGCGATCTCGGCGACGGGCTGGATCGCGCCGGTCTCGTTGTTCACCGCCATCACGCACACGAGGGCAGTATCCTCGCGGAGGGCGGAAACGACGGCCTCGGGCGAGACGATGCCGTCTCGATCGCAAGGTATCGAATGGACGCGCCACCCGGTCGCGGCGAGGGATTTCGCCAATTCGGAGACCGATGGGTGCTCGATCGCGCTCAGGGCGATCGAGCCGCGCGCCGGGCGCTGGAGGAGCGACAGCATGGGAAGGTGATTGGACTCGGTGCCGCCTGAGGTGAATATGACTGATCCCGCCGCGACGCCGAGGGCGCGGGCGGCTCTCTCTCGCGCCGCCTCAAGGGCAGCCCGCGCGGCGAGGCCGGCAGGATGGGCGCTCGA
>JAKPSR010000307.1 GCA_029571425.1 Spirochaetota bacterium
CTGCGCGAGGAAGGGAATGGGGAACGCGAGTCCGTATATGGCCTCGGTTCGGTTTGGCGTGCCCTCGATCCAGTGCCGCAGAAACTCGATCTTGCTCGACGGGCTCGATAGGTAGAACCGATGCGCGGCGACGAACAAGAGGGGAATCGGCGCGAAATGAATCAGCGCGCGCCAGGTTACGCGGTATTGATTGCTGAGCAGGCAGCTGAAGTAAAGATAAAGGAACGGGCCAAGCATGAGCAGGATCAGGAACGTCCCGCAGATCGTGTGGGGGATATATCGGTAGAGCCCGGTATAGGTGGAAAAGCCATTTATGAACACGCTCGCCATATTCGTTAGGATGAACAGCGAGAACCACACGTTCGCGCGTCTGTTCCTTCCCGGGACGGTAATGAGCAATATCGAGAATACGACGCCGATACTCGAGATCGCGGCGACAAGCAGGGAAAAAACGTCGTACCGTATGTCCATCAGGCGTGTTCCTGGACGCGCCCTTCGCTACATGAAGTGCACATGCTAGTTACGATAATACCACGTTGTGGGAACGACGCGGCAAAAAAAACAACCCCGCACTGTATGCGGGGTTCGCTCTGCCCGGAGGGGAACGGTCCCCCTCCGGAGATGTCACGGAAATTGTTGCTTGTCTTGCTCTGCCCGGAGGGGGACGGTCTCCCTTCGGGGATTTCACGGGGCGTGTGTATGTGTCGCAGCAAAAAAAACAACCCCGCACTGAATGCGGGGTTCGCTCTGCCCGGAGGGGGACTTGAACCCCCAAGCCCTTACGAGCACTAGTACCTGAAACTAGCGTGTCTGCCAATTCCACCATCCGGGCTAAAAAAATACCGCGACTCATGCGGTATGAGAGGCATACTACCGGAAAGGGGATGGGGTGTCAATATCGCCTATCACTTGCCGGGGGCGTCGTCGGGGTCGGGTTGGACGGGCGCCGCGGGGGTTTGGACGATGTCGGGAGTGCGGGAGGCGCGATGGACGAGCATCACGAAGAGGGCGGCGAGGCCAAAGGCGGCCGCGATCATCAGCGCGTAGGCGAGGATCCGGCGCTTCGACAGGGATATGGGAGCCCGTTTCTTTGAGGTGAGCTCGATTTCGGTTGGCTGTAGTTCGGTCATTCGTCAGTTTCCGGCCACGGCGTCGAGGGCGATCTCGATCATGGAGGTAAAGGTGGTTTGCCGTTCCTCCGCGGTGGTCGACGTTCCTTTGGCAATGTGATCTGAGACGGTAAGGATCGCGAGGGCCTCGCGCCGATACTTGGCGGCGAGGGTATAGAGCTCGGCGGCTTCCATCTCGATCCCCAGGATACCATACTCCGCCCAAAGTTTCCAGCTTGATTGGTCGTCGTAAAAGAGGTCGGAGCTCGCGACTGGGCCGACGAGGGGGGAAAGTCCGCGCGCTCGGGCGGCTTCGTAGGCGCGGCGGACGAGGTTAAAGCTCGCGGTCGGGGCGAAATGGCGAGCGCCGAAGCGATGGGTGTTGATGGCGGAGTCCGTCGAGGCGCTCATCGCGATGATCACGTCGCGGAGCTCGGTCGAGGCTTGTACGGCGCCGGTCGTGCCGACGCGGACGGCCTTTTGCACCCCGTAGAATTGAAAGAGCTCGTTTACGTAGATCGAAAGGGAAGGTTGGCCCATTCCGGTGCCTTGAACCGATACCTTTTTTCCTTTATATGTACCGGTAAAACCATACATACCACGGATCTCGTTATAACATATAGGGTTTTCAAAGAATTTTTCAGCGATGAATTTCGCCCGGAGAGGATCCCCGGGGAGGAGGATGGATTCGGCGATCTCGCCGGGTTTTGCTCCGATATGGGTACTCATGGTTCCTCCTTGATATCGTTCTCAATAATACTGGGGAATTGCGATTTTGGCAAATAGAGGGGTATACTGACCGTTATGAGCGATATAACCCTGCTCTCCCCGGAGCGTTTCGGCTACGGCTTTATACCCGCCGAATTCCTTCCCGAGGGCGTTGACGAGTACTATATCCGGAACCTCCAAGTCGACGCAGCGGCCCATTCCTGGCGCCAGGTAACCCCGGAAGAGGTCGAAATTCTCGTGAAAAACGGGAATTCCTGCGCAAATTGGGGCGATTTCCTCGTCGAGGATCCCTTTCACCCAGCACTTATCAAGAATAGCCTCTTCGCTGGCCTTGTTCGCCTTGGGCCGCTGTCTGACCAGTACCTGCAGTTTCACGACTTCGCGGTTCCCGTCGGGATTACCAACAGCCGCATCATCGCCTGCGATATCGGCCGCGACTGCGCCATCCACGACTGCGCGTATCTCTCCCATTATATAATAGGCGAGCGGTCGATCCTGAGCCGCATCGACGAGATGGCGGCGACGAACCACGCGAAGTTCGGCGAGGGCGTCCTCAAGGACGGCGAGGAAGAGGATGTTCGCGTCTGGATCGACCCGATCAACGAGGCCGGCGGCCGCTCGATACTCCCCTTCGTCGGGATGACCTGCGCCGACGCCTACCTGTGGTCGGTCTATCGGGACGACGCGCGCTTGATGGACCGATTTAAGGAAATTACCCAATCGAAGGTTGACCCTCGGCGCGGCTACTACGGACAGGTGGGGCGCGGATCGGTCATCAAGAGTTGCCAGGTGATCAAGGACGTGCTTTTCGGGGAGTCATCCTACGTCAAGGGCGCGAATAAGCTGAAGAACCTGACGATCCGCTCGACGGACGAGGAGCCAAGCCAGATCGGCGAGGGGGTCGAGCTCGTCAATGGGATCATCGGGCTGGGATGCCACATCTTCTACGGGGTTAAGGCGGTCCGCTTCGTCCTCGGGAACAACTCGAACCTTAAGTACGGGGCCCGGCTGATACACTCCGTCCTCGGGGACAACTCCACCGTCTCCTGCTGCGAGGTCCTGAACAACCTCGTGTTCCCCGCCCACGAGCAGCACCACAACAATTCCTTCCTGATCGCCTCCCTCGTGATGGGCCAGTCGAACATGGCCGCGGGGACGACGGTGGGGTCGAACCACAACAGCCGGGGGAACGACGGCGAGATCATCGCCGGCCGCGGGTTTTGGCCCGGTCTCTCGAGCACCCTTAAGCATAACTGCCGCTTCGCCAGCTTCATCCTGCTGACGAAGGGAAACTATCCCGCCGAGCTGAACATCAGCCTGCCGTTCAGCCTCGTCTTCGACAACCAGCGGGCCGACCGCATCGAGGTGATGCCCGCCTACTACTGGCTCTACAACATGTACGCGCTCGAGCGGAACGCGTGGAAATACCGCTCGCGCGACCGACGGAAGACCGTCGAGCAGCGGATCGAGACCGATTACCTCGCGCCCGACACCGCGCAGGAGATGCTCCGCGCCCTTTGCCTCCTCGAGCGATGGACGGGAAAGGCGTGGTACGTGCGCGAGCATGAGGGAGACGCGCTTCCCAACGAGGCGGAGCTTCGCGCGAGGGGACGCGCCATCCTGTCCGACGATCCCGACGCCGTTGACGACCTCTTCGTCGAGGGAGAGCTGATGGAGCGTTCCGCGCGGCCCACGAGAATCCTCAAGGTCGCCGAGGCGTGGCGCGCGTATCGCGAGATGCTCGTCTACTACGGGGTTCGCTCGATCGCGTCGTACCTCGACGCCTACGGCATCCACTACGGGTACTTCGCCGCCCAGGCGGATCTTTCGCGCGGCCGGGCGGCGGCGGCCGCTTCGGCCGCCCCTGCTTCGGACGCCGCCGATATCGGATGGGTGAACCTCGGCGGCCAGCTCGTCCCCGAGGCGAAGGTAGATGCCCTTCGCGCCGCTGTGCGCACCGGGCTCATCGAGGATTGGGACGGGATCCACGCCCAGTACGACGCCTGGTGGGTCGAGTACCCACGCGATCGAGCCGAGGACGGCTATCGGGCGATCCTCGCGGTCAAGGGACTCGATCGGATAGACGAGGCCGCGTGGAATGCCCTCCTCGACGAGGCCCTCGAGACGAGGAAGCACGTCGAAAGGGAAGTCTACGTGACGAAGAAGAAGGACTACACGAACTACTTCCGCGGGATCACCTACCGGAACGAGGCCGAGCGCGACGCCGTCCTCGGGAAGGTGGAGGACAACGCGTTCATCAAGCAGGCGAGGCTCGACACCGAGGCCTTCGCCGCGCAAGCGCAACGAGTGAGGGCCTAACAATGCCGATTACGCTGAAAAAAGACGACGTCGAGCTCACGGTGGAGTGGGCGGGGGAGCGGTACCGCAACAGCCGCTTCGACTGGAACGGGACGGTGACGCAGGCGCGGTATCGCGGCGTTACCCTGCTCGGCGAGGAGAAGCCGCCGTTCCATCGGAACCCCACGCGCTTCGGGCGCGGGCTCCACAACGAGTTCGGGATCAAGCGGGCGATCGGCTACGACGCGGTTTCGGCCGGGGGCTGGTTCACCAAGATCGGGATCGGCTGGCTCAAGCGCGACGAGAAGCCGTATTTTTTCTACACCGACTACGATATCGAGTCCGCGAGCTTCGAGCGCGAGTCGTCCGCCTCTCTCGCCCGCTTCCTCGCCGACTCCTCGGAGCGCGGCGGCTATGCCTGGCGCTACGAGAAGGAGATCGAGGCGTTCCCGAACGGTTTCGCGATCCGCTATCGGCTCGAGAACGCGGGGAGCCTCCCGCTCGAGACGGACGAGTACGTCCACAATTTCCTCTGCGTCGCGGGCGACCGGATGGGCCCCGCGTATTCCCTGTCGTTTCCCTGGACGCTCGATCCCGCCTCCTTTGTGGAGACGGTTAATCCCGACGGCGCCCTCGCCGTATCGCCCGACGGCGTCGGTTTCGCGCGCGGCACCGACAAGCAGTTCTACCTCGGGGGACTCTCGGGCGGCCGTCGCGTTCCCGCGTCATGGCGCCTCGCGCACGCGAAGACCGGCATCAGCCTCTCGGAAGAGGGGAACTTTGAGACCGACGCCGCGCACGTGTGGGGATGGAAGCGGGTCGTGAGCCCGGAGCTCTTCTTTTCGTTCTCGATCGCGCCCGGCGAGTCCGTCTCGTGGGAGCGGCGTTACCGAGTGTCGGGCGCGCTCTAAGCGCGGCGAGCGCCCTGAGCGCGGTGCACGCGCTTTGGCCGCTAAAAGCGGACGTCGAGCGTTAGCGAATTCTCGATGCCCCAGACCCCGTCGTCGCGCCGGTGATACTGCGCGAGCCAGCGAATGCCGAAATGCTCGGTTATCCGCGCCTGCGCCCGCGCGCCCGCGGCCCACGCCCAGGCGACCTCCCCCGCGGTGTCCTCGCGTATGCCGGTCAGTATCGCGCCGATGGTGTATCCTTTCCGTATCGTGAAACGATGCTCTACTTGCAACGTGTGCGAGACGAAGTCTTCCGAGTTGAGCCCAAGGAAGTACTTGGCCTTCGAGGCGTTGCGATCCGAGAACGCGTACTGGAACGAGGCGTCCGGGATGAAGTAGCCGACCTCGCTTGCGTCGATCCAGCCTCCCTTCGCGCGCGCGGTGGCGGTTATCCGCTCGCCCTCGAACGTGATCTCGGCGAATCCTTCCGCGACGATTTCGTCGTCCTGGTCCATACCGCCGCCGCCCGCCACTTCGACGTAAAAACCTCTGCCGATCACGTACACGAGCCCTGGTTGCGCGAGGAATAAGCGCCCATAATCGGTCTTTATCGCCTGGATCCTGATTTCCGGGATGAGATCCTGCGTCGTATCCCATAGAAAGACGTTCTCGCACTTGAGGTAGTATCTATCATCCGACCATGAGATGTAGTCTACCTCAAAGAGATCACGAAAGTAGGGAGCGTTCTGCGAGCCCGATCCTTCGGCCTCTGGCTGCTCGGCCGGCGCGGGCAACGCGACGAGCGCGGCGAGCGCGAGCGGTGCGGCGACACGGAAAAGTCTCAGCGCGTTCTTCGTCATTTTCATCCTATCCTTCCTTTTGATTCCCCGAAGCCGCGCCTTTTCTGCGCGCCCCAACCGGTCGCCCCGCGCATGGCGCCGACCATCCCGGTGACGCGAAAGAGCGAGACGAGTTGCCGAAAGCCGAGCGTTTCCAGTATCGACCAGGCGAGGAGGAGCAACCGGTCGCGGAGGGGAAAAAGCGGCCCCGACCGGTCAGACATGTAGAGAGAGCCCGCCGTGAGCGTGAAGCCAAGGAGGGCGTTTGAGACGAGGACGAGCGAGAGCACGCCCGGCGCGACGACGCGGAGGGCGACGCCAAGCGCGAGCAGCGGGAGGGCGACGGCCTCGAGCCAGGGCCCTACCGTCTCGACGAATAAATAATAAGGAAAGCCGAGGACGCCGGGCGCCCCGTAGCGGGGGTTGAAGGCCATGCGCCGATGGAAGAAGAGGATGTCGACGAGTCCCCGTTGCCACCGGTCTCGCTGCCTCTTGAGGCTGGCGAGGTCCGAGGGTACCTCGGTCCAGCACCGGGCGTCGGGGCAGTAGGTGATCAGCGGCCGTTCGCCGCGCTCTCGCGCCTGACGCGCGAGGCGCACGACGAGTTCCATATCCTCGCCGACGGTGTCTTTCTCGTACCGTCCCCGGCTCGTCAGGTAACCCGCGGCCTCGATCACCTCGCGCCGCCTGAAGACCCCGAAGGCTCCCGAGATGATCATGAGGGAACCAATCGCGGACCATCCCACGCGGCCGTTCATGAAGGAGCGGAGGTACTCCGCCGTTTGCAGGAGCGGTAAAGGCGACCGGGGTACGCGTCGTTCGAGGATGGCGCCCCGGTCGACGGCGCATCCGTTCGCCGGGAGGATGTTCCCCCCCGAGGCGGAAACCGGGCGATCCTCGTCGAGGAAGGCGGACGCGAGCTTGAGGAGGGAATCCCCCTCGATGAGACTGTCCGAGTCTATGCCGAGGATGTACTCCTTTCGCGCCGCGTTGATCCCGGCGTTCAGCGAGTCGGCCTTTCCGCCGTTGATCTTATCGACGACGACCAAGGCGGGTACCCGCGGGTTCGCGTAGACGCCGCGCACGGGCTGCGTGCGCAGAAGCTCGGGATAGTCCGCGTCGCGCCGCTCGAGGCTAAATCGCGAGACGAGGCGCGAGAGGGTAAGGTCGTCCGAACCGTCGTTGACGACGATCACCTCGAAGTCGGGGTAATTCACGGTTAGCAGCGACTCGACGCTCGCGACGATCGACTTCTCCTCGCGGAACGCGGGCGCGATGATCGAGATTGCGGGAAGGACGTTCTTCTGGAAGAGGAACTCGCGGCTTTTCGCCGCGTACGCGCGCGCGAGGATTGCCGCGCGGCGGAGCCCAACGAAGAAGAGAAGTCCGAGGAAGATGTTAACCGCGAGTGAGTAGAGGCCGAAGAGGACGAGATACCGGTTAAGCGCGGCCACGGCGGCGTCGAATGGCGCGGCGCCGCGTGCGAAGGCGGCGAGGACTAGCGCCGGATAGGGGGCGAGGGAGAACGCGGCGAGCGCGGCGAGCGGCGCTCGCGGGATCGACTCCCTTTTTTTGTCGACGCGAGCGACGGGGAGGGGACGGCGCGACAACCCGAGTTTCTGGAGTACCGTGTCCTTTAGGTGAATGCGGAACTCCTCGATCGGTGCCGCCTGGTCGGCGAGGGCGCGCGAGAGGATCGAGACTAGGCGGTTCTCGATCGCGCGGTCGTGGTTCGCGTTCAGGAAGGCGATCAGGGCGCCGACGCGGCCGGACATGACGAGGCGGGCGATGACGGTTTCGTAGCGCGCGCCGCCCGGCTCGGCGAGGCGCGGGAGGAAATACTCGAAGCGCGACTCGAAGACCTCGGAGAGTATCTCCCGCGTCGCGGGATCTGCGCCGAGGCGGTCGAGCCCGTCGAGGAACAGGAATACCGGGGCCGAAGAAACCGCGCGAGAGAGGGCGCGGACGGCGATCTCGCGGTCTGATCCGGAGCGCGCGTGCGAGAGGAGGGCGCGCGCGGCGCGCTCGTCCGCCCGCGATCCAAGCGCCTCGATGGCCGATCGCCGGATCGAAGGATCAGGATCCCCGAGGTAGTCGGCTGGGTCCAGCGTCTCGGGATAGGACTCGGCAAGACGGGCGAAGGACTCGCGGCGCGCGGTCAGGTCAACCGAGGGATCGCCGAAGATGGCGGCGAGGTAGTCGGCGAATACCCGGTACGGGGCGATGCGGGCGAATTCCAGGATCAGGGAGACGATCTCTTTCTCGCGTCTCCGCTCGAGCTCGGGGAAGTACGCGGTGAAGGATGAGGGAAATGAGAGGAGAAGGCCGGTCGCGCGCGCGATATACTCGCCCGAGCTCCCCTTCAGCGAGTCGACGATCTCGGGGAGGGCCGCCGCGACCTCCTGTCTCGCCAGGGCGTGCACGATGCGGAGCCGTACCCGCTCGCATCTTTCGGACGCGAGGCGAAAGGTCAGCGCGCGCCTCGCGGCCTCGGTCTCGACGTAGCCGAGGTAGTGCGCGCCTCGCGCGCGGCGATCGGGAGCCTTGCGTGAAAGCTCGCCGATCATGGCGAGGTCGGCGCCCGCGTCGGCGAGCCATCGAGCCACGCGCGAGCGCTCCGCGTCGTCCGGGCGGAGTGAGTCCGAGAGGATAACGTACGCGTCGAGGACGCCGATCCAGCGGCGGGAGAGAAGCCGCCTTCGCCCGCGACCTGCCCTGGCGTTCAATGACCCATCCATGATGTTGGCCAGGATGCCTTGTGCCTTGCGGACGCGGCGTCGGCGAACGCGAGCGCGCGCCCCTTGAGCGAGGTACGCGGCCGTCGCCCAGGCGGCGATGGCCGCGATCAGCATCGCGGCGATGTTGATCGTATCGATATTAACCGCGAGAAGGTTAATCCCCATCGCCGGTCCTCAGGAGATTATCGGCGAGCCCGACAAGCTCGGTCTTCGAGAATGGCTTTTTCAGGAAATGCACGATGCCGAGAGCGGCCGCGCGGCGAATGTACTCCTCGTCCTTGCGCCGCGAGACGAGTATAAACGGAATCGCCCGCCCTCCCGCGAAGCGCAGGAGCCTTTCGCGAAGCTCGAACCCGCCGACGCGGGGCATCGTCGCCTCGGCGATCACGAGGTCTGGTTCCTCGCCGGGTTTGAACTCGTCGGCCCCCGCGCCGTCGGGGAGCACGCGAAGGTGGTATCCCCGAGCCTCGATCTCCGGCCTAAGGAAGCGGATATAGGTGTCGTCGGGCTCGACGAGAAGAATCCTCTTGCGAAGGATGAGCGCCTCGTCGTCCTCGGGCAGGTAGTCGCATATCTCGCCTTGGCCGGACACCTGCGCGCGCGAGAGTCGGGCGCGCAGGCTCCGATCCACGCGCGCGAAGCGGC
>JAKPSR010000312.1 GCA_029571425.1 Spirochaetota bacterium
ATAATGCCTGGTGGCCATAGTGGAGAGGCAATACCCGTTCCCATCCCGAACACGGAAGTCAAGCTCTCTAACGCCGATGATACTGCTGCAAAGTGGGAAAGTAGGTAGCTGCCAGGCTTTTTTTATTTTAAAGGCCCGCCAATTCGGCGGGCCTTTAAAATATAGATGGCCTAAAGATAGCTAGCAGTTTTTGAGGGATTAATACTTCTTGGAAAGTCAAATAGCGCTCGACCTCAAAAACTGCAGCGCGGCTTGCCCGCGCCGGTGGCTCGCCAGGCTTTAAAATAAAAAGCGGAAGAAATCGCCTTGAGGCGATTTCTTCATGGTCTTCTTTCCCTACTGTTCCACTCGTATACGTTTTGATATACTACTTTACATGCGTACTCGCCTTTCAACGGATAAGGTACAGCTTTTCTCGTACTTTATCGGCGTGTGCTTTATAGGCTCAATTTTGTTGTCCATGCCCTTTTCCTATAAGAATGGGCATGGTGTCCCATATATCGATGCCTTATTCACGGCGGTATCTGCCGTTTGCGTTACGGGGCTTTCAACCCTGAGCATGGATGTATACTCGACCGTGGGTTTCGTCGTTATCATGTCGTTGATCGAGCTCGGCGGGTTGGGGATAATTTCTTTTATCGGTTTATATCTCGCGGTCCCGAAGAGAAAGGTCTCGCTGGTGAATCGAACCGTGATACGAGATTTCTTCATAGCCGACGTTGAGACCGAGCCCCGGCGTATTCTCAAGTCGATTATTGCCTATACGCTCGGGATTGAGACGATCGGCGCCATTATTCTTTTTCTCGGTTTTCGTGCCTCGGGATCGAGCCGACCTGCTTTCGATGCGGCCTTCCATTCTATATCCGCGTTCTGTAACGCAGGGTTCTCGACGAACGCGACGAGCCTGGAAGGTTTTCTTGGCAATCGCGTTCTCGTTGTGACCGTCATGTCCCTTATCGTGCTCGGCGGCATAGGGTTTATCGTTCTGCGCGATGTGCTTTCCCGTACGGGTGGACGAAGTGGGCGAAGGATCAGCTTCCATTCTCGCCTTGTGCTGTCTGTTACCGGGTTGCTGATAACCTTTGGCGCCCTATTCTTCTTTATCGCCGAGGCGAACGAGTCGATGCGCGGTCTCGGTATCGTGGATCGCGTCTTTGCCTCATTCTTCCAGTCGATAACGCCTCGCACGGCCGGTTTCGCTGTGTTGCCTCAGTCGACGCTCGCCCCGGTAAGTAAATTCGTTACCATGATCCTGATGTTCATCGGCGGCTCGCCGAGTTCCATCGCGGGCGGCGTGAGAACAACCACATTCGTCATCGTTATCATTTACGCGCTTCGCGGCAATACTGAGCGAACTGGGCTGAATATTTGGCGACGAAATCTCGATACCGCCGTGGTGGAGAAAGCGTTCAGCATCGTCGCGAAGAGCGTTATACTCGTCGCCCTTGCCCTGCTTGCCCTGCTCGTGACTGAGCGGTCGCTCCTCGAGGCGGGACGGGCGACGTTTCTCGACCTTTCGTTCGAGGTGTTCTCCGCGTTCGGCACGGTGGGTCTCTCTCAGGGTATCACCGGTTCCCTCTCGACGGCTGGTAAGGCGGTGATTATCCTGACGATGTTCATCGGGCGTACCGGCATCTTCGCGATGGCGTTGGGGTTCACGCGAAGCGAGCAAGAGCGTTTCTTCGAGTATCCCTCGGCGAACGTGATGGTTGGATAGGAGGAAGGCATGAAGCAATTCGCGATTATCGGCTTGGGGGCATTCGGCCTTAGGATGCTCGAGGAACTCCTCACGATCACGAACGAGATCATCATCCTCGACAAGGATAAGGATATCATCGATAAGTACAAGGACCTCGCGAAGGCCGCGTACATCACCGACGCGATCAACGAGATGGCCCTCGCGAAGATCATACCCGCGGAGATCGACGCGGTCATCGTCGACCTCGGCGGCAAGATCGAGGCATCGATCATGACGGTGAACTACCTAAAGAAAATCGGCGTGCGCGACATCGTCGTGAAGGCGCAGACCGACGAACACGGCGAGGTTCTCTCGATGGTCGGCGCGACGCGCGTCATTTTCCCTGATCGCGAGGCGGCAAAGCGGGTCACCCCGATGCTCGCGTCGTCCCTTCTCTTCAATTTCATGCCGATATCGGAGAATCTCGCGCTGGCCGAGGTCCGTGCGAACGAGTACTGCGTCGGCAAAACCTTACTCGACGCGAATTTGCGAAAGTCATTCGGCTTGAACGTCGTCGCGATGCGGAAGGCCTCGACGGGGGGATTCTTCTTCATCAACGACCCGTCCTACGTTTTTACCGAGGACGATATACTGCTCGTCGCGGGCGGCGAGGAGAACATTAACCGCTTCTCGCAGATCACCGAGCGCGCGGAGAGAAAGGGCCTCGGCGGGTTATTCCGGAGCCTGTTCCCGAGCAAGTAACCCGTTTCGCGCCGAGACGAACGAAAGCTCCTTAAGCCACGCGGCCTCGTCAGCCCCGGGCGTTCCGCGCCCCGCGCGCCACGCCCAGTTCGCGCCGCTCGTCGAGGGGGTGTTCATACGTCCCTCGCTCCCTACCCCGAGCACGTCCTGCAGCGGAACGATCGCGAAGGCGGCGACCGAAAGGTACGCCGCGCGGACGAGCGCGCGCGCGAGTTCCGGCCCCGACGCGCCCGCGCCAAGGTACCGGCGCACGAGGGCCAGTGTATCGCCTCCAGCGGCCGAGATCCAACCGAGCGTCGTGTCGTTGTCGTGCGTGCCCGTGTACACGACGGTGTTAGGCTCGTACATGTGCGGCAGAAACGGGTTGATCATGCCGTTTTTTTTCGCCTCTGCGGGATCGAAGGCAAACTGAAGGACGCGCATGCCCGGGAGCCCGAGTCTCTCGCGAAGGGCGCGTACCTCGTCGGTGATGACGCCGAGGTCCTCGGCGATGATCGGGAGGTCGCCGAACGAGCGTCGCAGCGCCTTGAAGAGCGCCGCGCCCGGGCCCTTGACCCATCTGCCGTTGACCGCGGTTCCCTCGCCCGAGGGCACCGACCAGTAGGACTCGAATCCCCGAAAGTGATCAACGCGAACGTAGTCGACGAGCGAGAGAGTCCAGCGCATCCGGGCCACCCACCAGCGGTATCGATCGTGGGCCATCGCCTTCCAGTCGTATAGGGGGTTTCCCCATAGCTGACCCGTCTCGCTGAAGTAATCCGGCGGGACTCCGGCTACCCGAAGCGGCGCGCCGCCCGGCGTAAGCTGGAAGAGCCGTTGGTTCGCCCAGGCGTCCGCCGAGTCGGGCGCGACGAAGATCGGGATGTCGCCTATGAGCGAGACGCCCTTTGCGCGGGCGTATGAGCGAAGCGCCTCCCATTGGGCGAAGAAAAAGAACTGTTCGGCCTTTCGTTCCTCGATTTCCCGCTCGCGTCCGCGGGCCCAGGCGACGAGCGCGCTCCGTTTGCGCGCCGCTAGTTCCTTCGGCCAAAGCCCGTGCCAGAGCCCGCCGGGTTTCCCCTCTTCGGAGGCCATCCGATCGTGATAGTCCTTGATGTCCATGAAGAGGGCGTATTCGTCGAGCCAAAACGCGGCTCGCTTGACGAAGTCGCGGTACGCGGGGGACCCTCCGCGGCCCAGAAAGGAGCGCGCCGCGATCCTGAGGAGTGGTTTTTTCCAGTGCACGACGGCGCCGTAATCGATCGGGCCCTCCGACCGTATCCATTCAGGCGGCGCCGTCTCCTCGCGCGAGAGAAGACCGTCCGCCACGAGGGCGTCGAGGTCGACAAGCAAGGGATTCCCCGCGAAGGAAGAGAAGGACGCGTAGGGCGAATCGCCGTAGCCGGTAGGCCCGAGCGGTAGGACTTGCCAAAGCGATTGCCCTGCCTCGACGAGCCAATCGACGAAGCGATAGGCCTCGGCGCCCAGGGTACCGATCCCGGGGGACGCGGGAAGGGAAGAGGGATGAAGGAGTATGCCGCTCGCGCGCGATAACTGCATGGTGCGCTCCTTTGCCCGGATTGCCCGGGACACCAAGTATACTATGGCGCAAAAAAAACCGCCAGGCGAGTCGCCTGGCGGCCATCGTCGGGTTATTCCCGGCTTATTTCTCCGCGATCAACAAGGTTTTCACGTCGAGCTTGAGGTCGGTGGCGTACGCGTCCTTCCCATGTTCCTTCAGCACCTTAATCTGGATGCAGTCGGCCTTGGGCTCGAGGAAAAGGACGACGTCGAGATCCTTCGCGAAGGCGGAAAGTCCCGCGGGAAGTCCCTTGTCGGCGCCCTCGGCGTTCGCGCTGTACCAGACCGCGAGCTTCATCTCGCGGGCGAAGGCCTTCATCTCATCGATGCTCTTGACGTCGGCTTTCGCGAAGTCGAAGCCGTCGATGATGACCGCTTCCGGCTTCGCGCCGCCCTCGGCGAGCGCCTTGATCGTGCGGGCGACCTGGGAGGTCTTAACCGAGTCCTGGTTAAAGTTCAGGACGATGCGGTTCCGGATCAGGTCGGACTTCACGTCCGCGGCCTTGTCGAGGTTCTTCTTCTTCGCGAGCTCGTTGAAGATGTCCTCGTACCAGGTCATCACGTGGTTCGCTTGCTGGTTAAAGGAAACGTGAACGACAGAACTGCCCTGGAGGAGCTTGTCGATGCCGAGCTGGACGAGGATGGAGGTCTTTCCAAGACCCTTCTTCGAGGCGATGACCCCGATCTCGCCGGGCTTCACGCCGCCGCCCAGGGCCTTCTCGAAATTCCGGACCGGGCTTCGCTCAATAAGATCCTGCTTTACCATCGATGACTCCTTACTTCTGTTCTGCCTTGCGCTTCGCCTCGTATTCCTTGATCAGGGTTTCGGCGACGCTGTTCGGTACCTTGCCGTACTTGGCAAACTCCATCGAATACTCGGCCTTTCCCTGCGTCGAGGAACGGAGGATGGTCGAGAAGCCGAACATCTCGCTTAGGGGCACCTCGGCGTCGACGCGTGTGAAGGCTTCGTCCTCGGTGGACGAGAGGATTATACCACGGCGCTGGTTGATCAGTCCAAAGATATTTCCCTGGAATTCCTGCGGCCCCTCGATCGAGACCTTCATGATCGGCTCGAGGATGGCGGGCTTCGCCTTGAGGTAGGCGTCGCGGAAGGCGCCGATCGAGGCGATCTGGAAGGCGATGTCCGAGGAGTCGACCGGGTGGAACTGTCCGTCGTTGATCGTGCAGCGGACGCCGACGACGGGGAAGCCGATCAGCGCGCCCTTCTTCAGCGCTTCCTTGAAGCCCTTGTCGCACGAGGGGATGAACTCGTTCGGGATCGCGCCGCCCTTGATGGCGTCGACGAACTCGTAGTCGGCCTCGATCGGCTCCATGAAGCCGGCGACGCGCGCGTACTGGCCGGAACCGCCGGTCTGCTTCTTGTGGGTGTAGTTGAAGTCGCCGCGCTGGGTGATCGCCTCGCGGTACGCGACCTGGGGCTTTCCGGTCTCGACCTCGCAGTTGTATTCGCGCTTCATGCGCTCGACGTAGACTTCGAGATGGAGCTCGCCCATTCCCTGGATGATCGTTTGGTTCGATTCCGGGTCGACGAAGCAGTGGAAGGTCGGGTCTTCCTTGGTGAAGCGGTTGAGCGCCTTCGCCATCTGGTCAGAGGACTTCTTGTCCTTCGGGGTGATCGAGAGGTCGATAACCGGGTTCGGGACGAACATCGAGCTCATCGCGTAGTTGAGGCCGCCGCCGCAGAAGGTGTCGCCCGAGGCGCATTCGATGCCGAAGAGGGCGACGATGTCGCCGGGGACGCCCTCGTTGATGTCTTCCATCGACGAGGAGTGCATGCGCACGAGGCGGCCGACCTTAAAGCGCTTGCGGGCGCGGGTGTTGTAGAGCTCGTCGCCCTTCTTGATCGCGCCCTGGTAGATACGGACGTAGGTCAGCTGGCCGTACTTGCCGTCCTCGAGCTTAAAGCCGAGGGCGACGGTCGGTGACTTCTCGTCGCAGGAGAGGACGACCTGCTCCTCGTTCTTGTCGAGGTCGAGGGCGATGTTCTTGACCTCGGTCGGGTCGGGAAGGTAGCGGGTGACGCCGTCGAGAAGGCTCTGGATACCCTTGTTCTTGTAGGCGGAGCCGAGGAAGACGGGAACGAGCTGCTCGGCAAGGGTTCCCTTGCGGACCGCGGCGTGGATCATCTCCTCGGTCTCGGCTCCCTCGAGGTAGGCTTCGGCGAGCTCGTCGGAGAACATCGAGGCGGCGTCGAGGAGTTCCTCGCGGTATTTCTTCGCGTCTGCCTGGAGGTGGGCCGGGATCTCGGCGAGGCGGATATCGGTGCCGCTTTCGCCCTCGAAGTAAACGGCCTTCATGGTCACGAGGTCGATGACGCCCTCGAGCTTGTCCTCGAGGCCGATCGGGAGCTGCATCATGTAGGCGTTAAGGCCCAGCTTCTCGCGAAGCTGCATGCGGACCTTCAGCGGGTTGGCCCCGGTGCGGTCGCACTTGTTGACGAAGGCGATGCGCGGGACGTGGTAGCGCTTCAACTGGCGGTCGACGGTGATCGACTGCGACTGGACGCCGCCGACCGAGCAGAGGACCAGGATGGCGCCGTCGAGGACGCGGAGCGACCGCTCGACCTCGATGGTGAAGTCGACGTGGCCGGGCGTGTCGATGACGTTGATCGTGTAGTCCTTCCACTGAACCTGGGTCGCGGCCGACTGGATAGTGATCCCTCGCTCGCGCTCGAGCTCCATGTTGTCCATAACCGCGCCGACCCCGTCTTTACCGCGGACTTCGTGGATCGCGTGGATCTTGTTGCAGTAAAAAAGGATTCGTTCCGAGAGGGTGGTCTTTCCCGAGTCGATGTGGGCGCTGATACCGATATTCCGCATCTTGGAAATATCAAAGGCCATAGTCCTGTACCTCACTCATTATTGATTTTGCGAAAAACGCAAATGTTTTCATAAACATGCAAGCTTATGCATTATATCGAAAACATTAACGCGTTTCAAGTACGGCTAGGGAAGGGACAGGGAGACCGTCGCGGATAGGAGGGGAAGGCGTGGCTGGGCTGTCGCCCGCGGGGAATCGACGGTCACCGCGAGGCAAGGGCGGCCCTTCCCGAGGGAGAGTCTGGCACGGGCGCCGCAGCGCGGCTCGAGCGATCGCTCGGCGCTTGGTCGATGGCGAAGGCCGGCGAGGAGCGCCCAGTCGAGGCTGGAGAAAGACGAGCGTATCCCGACGCCGAGGTCGGTTTCGGTGGGCGTCGTCCCGTCGGCTTCGCTTCGGGCCGAAATCTCGACGCTGGCGCGCCTCAATTTGCGCGAAAGAAAAGCGCTTGCTTTGGCTCGAGGGGACATGCAGCGGTCTTCCCACTCGGCGCGGATGGACGCGTTCGCCTTCCAGCGGGGCATGCCCCGAAGGGCGACGGCGACGGTGGCTCGAAGGCGTTCGCGTTCCGGGTCGCCAAAGCCCTCGCCAGCGCGTCGATCGCCTGAAAAGGCGACGCCGAAGACGGCGTGGGCAAAGCCCGTCGAGGCGGTAAGGTACCAGCGGCGGGAGAGGTCGATGGCCGTTCCCGTCAGGGGTTCGAAACCCGAATCCGCGGCGAAAAACCCTGCCGAGACGCTCCACGCCTTCCGTTCGACGGTCCATTCGGTACGAAGCGAGAAGAGCGGGACTCGGAAAGGGGAGAAAGAAGCAAGAAACGTCGTGTTTTCCCGGACAGGGCCCCACGCGGCGTCGGCCTCGATCCCGCCGACCAAGATGCGTCCTTCGGGAAGGGCCGGCCGTCCCGCGAACCAGGGATCTGCGGGGCCACAACCGGGCGCCCGGTCGGTCCACCCCGCGAGGAGGCCAATACGGGCCGAGGGGCGTCGCGCGCCGTCGCCCGCCTCGCTCGTTCGAACGAGCGAGACCCACCCTCGCTGGCGGTCTGCCCAGGAGGCGGCGAGGGCAAGGCCCCAGTTCCCGAACCGTGCCTCGATTCCGGCGTTTTTGACCGCCAGGCCCGCGCCGCGCGCGAGCGTCGCCCCTGGCGCGATGCCCTCCGCCTCTCGAAACGGGCCCGCGAGGGGGAAGGACGGATTGAGGGCTCGGCCCGCAAGCCCACGTGCGCGAAGGGCGCCGAGGAAAAGGGCAACGCCGCCGATTGGGACGAACTTGAGGCTCGCCGTGTTGAGCCCGTATTCCCCTCCCGCGTCTCGCTCAACCGAGACGGCACCCTCGCCCAGGTCGCCGCGGGCGGACGCGTTCGCCTCGAAGGCCGGGATCTCGTCCCAGGGCGCCGTCACCTCAAGGGAAAGGGAGATCCCTTCTGCCGAGAGGGACGCGCCAAAGCGCGTCGCGGCGGATAAAAAAAAGGCGATCCCGAGGGGGATCGCCTTTCGCGTACTGTGTTGTCGCCTTGTTTTCATGCCCGAGCTATCGGGCGGAACGCGGCCTTGTGGCGGGTTCTAGCGGCGGGCTTTCACCTCGGATACGTAGCTCCCCTTTAAGTCGGGCGAATCCCGCAGGGTGCCGAGCCAGTAATCCGCTTCCTTCTTGTTCGCGTACGGGCCGACGCGGACTCGATACGTCGTCTTCCCGGAAACCTGCTTCGTGAATATCTCGGCGGCGAGGTATTTCGCGGTCAGGGAGGACCGAACCTTCTCGGCGTTCAGCTTGCTCGCGAACGAGCCGGTTTGGATCCAGTACTCGGTGACGGTTTTCGTCTGCGGTTTCTTGGACGCGGCGCGGGGTTTTTCGGCCGGCGCCTTCGCGGTCTTTTTCGGGGCCGCGGCGACCGTCGTTTGCTTCCCCCCTGATTTCGAGGCGGCGGCGTTCTCGACGGTAGTCGAGGAATTCGCGGTCGCGGTGCCCGTAGTGGTAACCGTCGTGGTTACGGTGGTTTGGGCGGTACTATCCGCCGTCGCGGGGACCGTCGCCGGGGACTTCGTAAGCCCGGAAACGTCATAGGTTCCATATGTCGTCGCGGCGTTGTCGCCGTTCACGATGGTCAGGTTAATCCCCGTCGGGGGCGGCGCGGCGGTATCGAGGCCGGGCACCTTCCCTGGTTCGCGCGACCAAGCGTCGGGGTCGACGGTCGAGCCGACGGCCGGCGCCTGCGGGCGGGCTATCGCGACGGGTTGGGCGGCGACGCTCGAGGAGCGGGGCGACGAATAGAGGATGAACGCGGTGCCGGTGATGATGAGCAGAAAGGCGCCGATGGCGACAACGATCCAAAGTATCTTTTTCTGTTCCATAATGGCCTCAATAACCTCGCTGTGAGAGTGTCTGGGCAAGCTGGTTCTCCAGGGCCCGCAGACTTCCTCGGTTCCGTACCCTCACAATATCGACATTTTTAGAAATGTATTGAGCAAAGAGTGCTTTTTGGGCCGAAAATCGCGCCAGTATCTGCCGGACTGGGAGCCGATCGCGGCGCCAGGCGCGGAAAAAGCGGATGAGGATGGGCGCGTCGACGAAGACGACGAAGGCGCAGCGGTCCAGGATAGGCGACCTATGGAGAAGCGGGGCGTTGACGACGACCCCCTGTTCGGCGTGCTCGTCGATGAATCGCCCCAGAAGCTCGTTGATCCGAGGATAGACGATCCCCTCGTGGCGGGCGAGGAGGCGGGGGTTGGGAAAAAGGAGGGCGCCGAGGGCGCGACGATTGAGCCGACCGTCGGGTCCGAGGAGGGAAATGCCGAGCGAGGCCGCCTCGGACGAGAAGGCGTCAAGTACCGACCGCTCGACGTCGGCGAGCGCTTGGTGCGCGACCGCGTCCGCGTCGACGACGGCGAAGCCCCGTCGCTCGAAGAAGCGAGCGGCGCTGTTTTTTCCCGCGCACATCGGGCCCGTGAGCCCGATGACGAGGCCGCTTCGGCCGGCCATACCTCGGCTTTCCGCGTTCAATGGAAATCACCCCAGCTCGGGCCGGACTCGACGCTGACGCGGAGCGGGACGGCGAGCTCGATGACGGCCTCCATCTCCTTTTTAACGAGGTCGCGAACGGCGGCGACCTCGCTGACGGGGGCTTCCAGGATCAGCTCGTCGTGGACTTGGAGAAGGAGCCGCGCGGTGAGGTTTCCCGCGCGTAAGGCGCGATCCACCCGTATCATCGCGGCCTTGACGATGTCGGCGGCCGATCCCTGGATCGGGGTATTGACGGCGATCCGCTCCGCCCCCGAGCGCTCGAGCTTGTTCGAGCTCTGTATGCCGCGTATGTAGCGCCGGCGGCCCATCAGGGTCTCGACGTAGCCGAGCTCGGCGGCGCGTTCCTTCGTCTCCGCGATGAAGCGGGACACCCCCGCGTAAGTCTCGAAGTAGGCGTTGATGAAGCCGGCCGCCTGCCCGCGTGGGATGCGGAGCTCGTTCGCGAGGCGGAACGCGCTCATCCCGTACATCACGCCGAAGTTAATCGTCTTCGCGATCCGGCGCATATCGGGCGTGACCTCGTCGTTGCCCACCCCGAAGATCAAGCCGGCGGTGCGGCGGTGGACGTCGACCCCGGACTTGAAGGCCTCGACGAGGCTCGGGTCGCCTGACAGGTGCGCGAGGATCACGAGCTCGATCTGGGCATAGTCCGCCGAGATAAGCTCGAAGCCGTCGGCCGAGCGGAAGGCCGTCCTGATGCGCCTTCCGTTCTCGTCGCGGACCGGGATATTCTGCAGGTTCGGGTCGCGGCTCGAGAGCCGACCGGTCGCCGTGCCTGTTTGTATGAAGCTCGTGTGCACGCGGCCATTCGCGTCGGCGAGGGCCGGGAGCGCGTCGACATACGTGGACTTCAGCTTCGCGAGGGCGCGGTAGTCGAGTATCTTTCCCGGCAACGGGTCCTCGGACGCGAGGTCCTCGAGGACGGAGGTGTCGGTCGAGAAGCCGGTCTTCGTCTTCTTTCCCGGCGTGAGCTTTCTCTCGGTGAAAAGGACCTCTTGCAGCTGCTTCGGCGAGGCGATGTTGAACTCGTGCCCGACGAGGCGGTAGATATCCCCCTCTGCCTCGGCGATCTTTCCCTCGAGCTCGCCCGAGAACGAGGCGAGCGCCCCTTTTTCGAGGCGGATCCCGGCGATCTCCATCTCGGCCAGAATCGGTATGAGGGGCATCTCCATCTTGGAGAAGAGCCCGTCGAGCCCAGCCTCGGCGAGCCGGGGGGTGAGGAGGTTGCGGAGTCTAAGGGCAAGGTCCGCGTCCTCGGCGGCGTATTGGGTCGCCTCCGCGATCGGGACGTCGGCGAAGGTCTTCCCCTTCGGGACGACGTCCGCGTAGGCGACGGTCTCGAGCCCGAGCTGGCTCAAGGAAAGCGCCTCGAGGGAGAACGAGCCCCAGTCGGGGTCAAGGAGCCACGCCGCGATCATCGTGTCGAAGACGGGGCACGCGAGCCGCTCGAAGGCGCCCCAGGCGCGCATCACCTGGTAGTCGAACTTCGCGTTGTGCGCGACGAGGAGGCAGGGCGAGGCGAAGAGCCGGGCGAGCTCGGCCCGCGCGGCGGCCTCGCTCATGAGCGGGATGTCCTCGCCGAGCTCCGGCTCAGGCGCGCGTAACGGGACGTAGAATCCGGTTCCCTCGTCCAGCGAGAGCGAAAACCCGACGGGCTTGTCCGCGCGGGCGTCGAGCCCGGTCGTCTCGCAGTCGAAGGCGACGAAGCCCTGCGCGATCGCCCGGTCGACGAGGGCGCGAAGGGCCGCGGGCTCGGTCAGGGTTCGGTAGTCGCCCTCGTTCTTCCGCGGGCCGGTCACGGGGACCTCGCCCGCGAGGGGCGGGGTCGCGAAACCGGTGGTCCGGCCTGAGTGCGCGACCGCGGCGGTCTTTGCGCGGCGGGACGACTCGGCTCCGGTAGGGCTCGGGGCCTCCGCGGTTTCCGATGAGTAAAGTCGGGCCACGCTTGGGACGCCCTCGCGCATCAAGAGCCGGCTCGCCGCGAGCCCGTCGAGTCGGGCGGCCGAATAGGAATCGAGGTCGGCCTCGAGCGGGACGTCCGCGCAGAGCGCGATAAGGCGTCGCGAGAAGTAGGCCATCTCCTTTCCCTCGATAACCTTCTTTCCCATCGCGCCGGGGATTTCGGCCGCGTGCTCGTATACGCCGTCTAGGGTGCCGTATTGCGAAAGGAGCTTCACGGCGGTCTTGTCGCCCACCCCGCGGACCCCGGGGACGTTGTCCGAGGCGTCGCCGGTCAGGGAAAGAAGGTCGAGCATCAGCTCGGGGCCGACGCCCCACTCCGCGCGAACCCCTTCGGCGTCGACGGCCTCCCATCCCCCCGCCTTTCCCGGCTTGAGGATGGACACCGTCCCGCCGACGAGTTGCATCAAGTCCTTGTCCCCGGAAACGATGACGCACCCGCGACCCTCGGCGCGCGCTTTCTCGGCGACCGAGGCGATGATGTCGTCCGCCTCGAAGCCGTCCTGCCTAAGCAAGGGAACGCCGAGGGCGGTCAGTATCTCCTCGATGACGGGCACCTGGGCGTGGAGGTCCTCCGGCGTCTTCTGCCGAGTCGCCTTGTACTCCGCGTAGAGCTCGTGCCTAAAGGTCGGCGTCCGCGAGTCGAACGCGGCGAGAAAAAGCTCGGGCGAGCGCTCGGCGAGGAGTGCGTGGAGGGCGCGGAAGAACCCAAAGACCGCCGAGACGTTCTTCCCCTCGGGGTTGGTCAGCGGCTTGTTGATGAAGGCGAAGTATGAGCGGTAAATGAGCCCGTAGGCGTCAAGGACGTAGATGGGTTTCTTCATGCGGGCAGTATAGCACGAAAGGGGCGCTCAGCCCCACTACTGCGATATGTCGATGACCTTCGCGGTGTGCGCCTCGGCGGCGTAGACGCTCGCCTTGCGCGGGCCGGACTGAAGCCCCTGCACCTTCTGGCGGAGCTCCTGCATGCGGACTTTCAGGAGCTCGCGATTCCGGTCGTTCTGCGCGAGAACGTCCTTCTGCAGCTTGGCGAGGTCGGCCTGCAACTTCGGTATCTCGACGTCGGCCGACGACGGGTAGGCGGCCCGGTACATCTCCTCGAGCGGGTCGATGACCTTCTGGACGGTGTATATCTCGGCGACGATCCCCTGCTCGAGCTCGGCGTGCGCGAGCATGGCGTCGACGTTGTCGATGGAGATCATCTCGTGCTGCTTCTCGAGGACGGTGAGGTAGTCGCGGAATTTCCGCCGCTTCTCCTCGAGAAGGCGGCGGAACCGCTTAAGGATTGCCTTTCGCTCCTCGACCTCTTCGGCCGTCGGCGGTCGCGCGGGCATCCGCTATCCGGCTATGTTGATCCCGGCGGGCGCGCCCTGCACCTCGGGGGGAACGGCGGTGTTGCTGACGACCTCGACCCAGGCGAGCCTGAGCTGGTCCATCATGTTCTTGACGAATATCATCTTCTCGGGCGATTTCTCGACGTTCGCCTCGAGGAGCTGCTGGTTAAAGTAGGTGTAGAGGGACAGGAGGTTCTTGGCGATCTCCCCGCCGGCCTCCATGTCGAGCGAGGCCATCAGCTCGGTGATGATCTCCTGGCTTTTTATCACGTGGTTGTTGACTTTCTCGACGCGTGACGGCTCCTTTCGGAAATCCCCGTCGAGATACGAGATGGCCATGCCGATTTGCTTGATCGCCTCTTCGTATAGCATGACGATAAGAGTGCCCTGGCTCGCGGTGCGAACCCTCGTCTCGCGATACGCGCTCAATGCTTGATTGTAACCCACAACGCCCCTCCCCGGAATGCGCAAGATACGGAACCATAGGGGGCGGTTTCGCGGTTTCCCGCGCGCCGCCTCCTTCCCTGGTTTCCCTATCGGCAGTGGCTTTATTTACTTTAGGGCAAAAGGAGAAAAAAAGCCAGCGAGAAAAAAACATCGAGGAGGCCTTGGGAGTCGCTTTTTCCTCGACACGGCCACCGTTTTTTCATATTATTGAAGGAAAGGCGGTGAGATACGCAGGATGAGCGACGACAGGAACAATGGCCGAAAGAATTCCGACGATCCCTTCGACTTTTTCGGGATGGGGCCCGACTCGGGCGGTGACCCAGGCAAAAAACGGGGACCGCAGATGCCTCGCGTGCCCTTTTGGGCGGTGCTCCTCGGTTTTTTCGCGGTCATGGCCGCCGCGAACTACGCGATGGCCTCGCGCCAGGATTCCCTGATCCCGTTTTCCGAGTTTCGCGAGAAGATATCCTCGGGCGAGATCGTCCGCGTCGAGATCGGCTCGACCTATTTTACCGGCTACGCCGCCGAGCCGGTGGGCGAGCCCGAGCGGAAGCAGCCCCTGCTGGGCCTTCTCGCGCAGCCCGCGCGCGCGCGCCACTGGCGCACGGTTGGCCTCCTGACCGAGGAATTCGTCGCCTTCCTCAACGAGAAAAACGTGAACTACGCCGCGATCGCCCAGGAGAAGAACCCGCTCGTCGACATGATCCAGTGGATGCTCCCTTTCATCCTGATCTTCTTCATGATGCGTTTCCTGATGCGCCGCATGGGCGGCGGGATGGGCGGGCTCGGTGGGAGTATCTTCTCCGCGGGTCAAGCCCGCTCGGCCGCGGTTGAGGAAGGGAAGGTGACGACCCGATTCTCCGACGTCGCCGGCGTCGACGAGGCGAAGGAAGAGCTCGTCGAGGTGGTCGATTTCCTCAAGAACCCGAAGAAGTACACGGACATCGGCGGGCGCATCCCTCGCGGCGTCCTGCTCGTCGGGCCGCCCGGCACCGGCAAGACCCTGCTCGCGCGCGCGGTCGCCGGAGAGGCTGGCGTCCCCTTCTTCCGCATATCGGGATCGGATTTCGTCGAGATGTTCGTCGGCGTCGGGGCCAGCCGGGTGCGCGACCTTTTCAAGCAGGCGCGCGAGAAGGCTCCCTGCATCGTCTTCATCGACGAGCTCGACGCGATCGGCAAGTCGCGCCTTAACTCGATGACCTCGAACGACGAGCGCGAGCAGACCCTGAACCAGCTTCTCGTCGAGATGGACGGGTTCGACGGGTCCTCCGGGCTTATCCTCCTCGCGGCGACGAACCGCCCCGACGTGCTCGATCCCGCCCTCCTGCGCCCCGGTCGCTTCGACCGCCAAGTCGTCGTCGACCGTCCCGACGTCAAGGGCCGCGAGCAGATACTCCGCATACACGCCCGGAAGGTGCGCCTTGGCCGCGAGGTCGACCTTTCGTCCATCGCCCGCACGACGAGCGGCTTCTCCGGCGCCGACCTCGCCAACGTCATTAACGAGGCCGCCCTGCTCGCCGTCCGCGCCGGCCGCCGCGAGGTTCACATGGTGGACCTCGACGAGGCGGTCGAGAAAGCGATCGCCGGCCTCCAGAAGAAAAGCCGGGTAATCCGGGACGAGGAGCGCCGCGTCGTCGCCTACCACGAGACCGGCCACGCAGTGACCGCCGCCTTCACCGAGGGCGCGGACAAGGTGCATAAGGTATCGATCATACCCCGGGGCATCGGCGCCCTCGGCTACACGCTGCAGATGCCGGAGGAGGATCGCTACCTTCGCACGGAGCGGGACCTCGTCGGCGAGGTCGACGTGCTGCTCGGCGGGCGTGCCGCCGAGCTCGTGCGGTTCGGGATGATCTCGACCGGGGCCGCCAACGACCTCGCGCGCGCGACGGATATCGTCCGCCGGATGATCACCGAGTACGGGATGAGCGAGCGCTTCCGGAACGTGGCCCTAAGCCAGCGCGGGGCCGGATACGGCATGCCCAACGCGGACCCGAAGCTCGTCCGCGATTACGCGGAATCAACCCAGCAGTACGTCGACGAGGAGATCGCCCGCGTCATCGCCGAGCGCTTTGCGGCCGTTAAGCGGACGCTCGAGGCGAAGAAGGACTTGGTCGACGCGATCGCCGCCCGCCTTTTGGAGAAGGAAACCCTCGATGAGGGCGAATTCCGCGCGCTGCTCGCCTCGGGCGGAGGCCCCGCGGCCCCGGTTGACGCTCTTATAGAGGATAATTGACGGAACGGGGCGTTTCTGCTTTACTGAGAGGATGAATACGCCCTCCCTTCGACGGCCCCTCATGGCCGTCCTCGTCGCCTTGCTCATCGCCGACGCGTCAGCCCAGATTACCACCGCCGACGCATTCTTCTCGTCGGTTTCCGAGTTCTACGGGTCGATCAAGGACTATTCGGCGCAGATTTCGGTCGCCCAGGGCTCCCAGAAAAAGGCCGCCATGGTCGGCACGGTGTGGTTCAAGAAGCCCGACCTCTTGCGCATCGACTTCACCACCCCGAGCGAGCAGACGATCGTGTTCAACGGCGAGATCCTGACGATTTACCTCCCCAGCCCCGACAACGTCATCCTGACGCAGTCCGTCGGTAAGGCGTCGGGCTCCTCCGGCGCTTCGCTCGCGACCCCGCAGGGGCTTTCGCTGATGAAGCGGTACTACTCCGTCGCGTACGAGTCGGGCCCCGACCCGGTCCCGCTCGAGCAGGGTTCCTCCGAGTACGTCGTGGCCCTGCTCCTGACCAGGCGGAGCACGAGCGAGATGTTCCGCACGATACGCCTCCTCGTCTCGCCGGACACGAAGCTGATTCGCCGCATCGACGCCCGGACGATCTCGGGCGACCAGATCGTGATCGACTTTACGGGCTACTCGCTGAACCAGGGAATCCTCGATAACCGCTTCGTATACGACCCGCCCGCCTCGGCAAACATGTACAGCGATTTCCTCTTCGCGGAATGATGGAGTAAGAAAAATGGAAGTATTCGGCAAGAAACTGACCCAGGCTCGCGTCGAGCGCGGCCTTGATTTCGACCAGGTGTCGCGAGAGACCAACATCGCGCGCCGGTATCTCGAGGCGCTTGAGCGAGAGGATTTCACCGTCTTCCCCGGGGAGCCCTACCTCCTCGGCTTCCTCCGGAATTACTGCGAGTACCTCGGGCTCCCGAGCTCCGAGTTTATCACCGCCTACAAACGCATGAAGATACAGGAAGCGCCGATCCCGCTGAAGGAGCTGATGCCGAAGCGGCCGATCACCGATCGCCTGCCGGCGAACTTCTCGCTGAACCCGCGCGTCCTCGTCGCCGTGGGCGCGGTCGTCCTTCTCGCCCTCGCCGTATGGGGCGTCGCCTCCATCGTTTCCCACGTCGCTTCGTCGGCGGGAAAGGGCGAGGTGATCCAGGAGGCGCGGGTTCCCGCCTCATACGACGTGACGGGCCCCGAGTTCCGCGAGCGCGTATTCGCCGGGGACACGATCACGCTGACGACCGACGCGGGTAAGTTCAAGCTCACCGTCGCGGAGACGGCCCCCGCGCTGAAGCTGGATACCCCGGTGGGCGCCCAGCTCGTCGAGCTCGGCCAGGACCTGACCCTAGACCTTTCCGGCGACGGGCAGGGCGACGTGAAGGTTTTCGTCGCCGACCTCTTTAAGTCCGATCCCTCGAAGGGAGCCGACGTTCACCTCGCCACGGGCACGGCCATTGCCGCCGCGCCGGCCGACGCCGCGGCCGCCGAGGGTCAGGCAGACGTCAGCGTTGCCCCCGCCGTCTCGACGGCGCCGGCGGGAGGGAAGCAAACCGTCCTCTTCGAGAGCGGCTCCGCCTACCCGGTAACCCTGAACGCGACCTTTCGCGGCTACTGCCTCTTCCGCTACGAGGCGGATCGCTCGAACCGCGACGAGCGATACTACCAAAAGTCCGAGCTTCTGACGGTGCAGGCGAAGAACGGCATCCGGATTTGGGCCTCGAACGGCAACTCCGTCAAGATGCAGGTGGTCGCCGGCGGCAAGACCGTGGACCTGGAGGTGTCCCGCCCCGGCGAGGTGATCGTCCGGGACATCAAGTGGCTCAAGGACGAGTCGACCGGGCGGTACAAGTTCGTCGTGATGGACATCGATTGACGATGAGCGATCGCGAGACGTCCGGCCCCGAGGCCGGACTTTTTTTTATTGACCAGCATGGTTGCGCGAAGAACCAAGTCGACGCGGAGCTCATCGCGGCCCGCTTAATCGAGATGGGCTGGCGGATCGCCGACGATCCCGCGCGCGCGGCCCTTATCGTCGTGAACTCCTGCGGCTTCATCGAGAGCGCGAAGAAAGAGTCGATCGAGGCGGTCCTGACCGCCCGCGCCGCGTATCCCGGCGCGCGGGTCGTCCTCGCGGGCTGTCTCGCCGAGCGATACGCGGACGAATTCCGCGACGGTCTTCCGGAGGCGGACGCCTTTTTCGGCAACGGCGACCTTTCGCGCGTCGGCGAGGTCGTCTCGGCCCTGTTCCCAGCGGGTACCGCCGCCGGCGTTCCAGAAGGCGTGCCCGCCCGGCCCTCCGTTGTCCCGCCGCAGTGCGGGGTATGCGCGGGCGACCGGCCGCTCCTCTTCTCCTTCCCCCGCTCGGCCTACGTGAAGATTACCGAGGGCTGCGACAACCGCTGCTCCTTCTGCGCGATACCGCTGATTCGGGGCGGGCTCAGGAGCCGGCCGGCGGGCGAGATCGTCGACGAGATACGCGTCCTCGCCTCGCGCGGGGTTTTCGAGTTCAACCTGATCGGTCAGGACCTCGCCGCCTATGGCTCGGGGCTCGACGACGACGTGGGCAACCTGGCGGGCGAGGGGAGCCCGCTTTCCCGCCTCGTGCGGGCGATCTCGACCCTCGACGGCGACTTTCGCGTCCGCCTTCTCTACGTCCATCCAGACCACTTCCCCGCGGACCTCGTGCCCGCGATGGCGGCCGATCCCCGGTTCCTCCCGTACTTCGACATCCCCTTCCAATCCGGCGATCCCGCCATCCTTCGCGCGATGAACAGGCGGGGGACGGCAGAGGGCTACCGATCGCTCGTCGAGACGATCCGTCGCGGCTTCCGCGAGGCGGGAAGCCCGTATGGCGCCGTCGCCCTTCGCACCACCTTTCTCGTCGGCTTTCCCGGCGAGACGGACGAGTCCTTCGAGCGAAGCGCCAGCCTCCTCGCCGATCTCCGCCCGCTGTGGTCCGGGGCCTTTACCTGGTCCCGCGAGGAAGGGACGCCAGCCGCCTCGCTGAAAGGCCGCGTCGCTAAGCGCGCGGCCGAGTCTCGCCTCGCCCGGCTTAAGGAGGCGCAAACCGCGATCACGATGGAGGAGCTTTCTTTCTTCGTCGGCCGGAGGGTCGAGGTCCTTATCGAGGAACTGATCGAGGGGGACGCCGGCTCGGCAGATGAAGCCTCCGGCGCGGCGCATGCTAACGGCGAGTCGGGTTCGTCCGACGCCGGGGCGCGTCCGCCCGCGGAGCGCCTCGCGATTGGGCGCGCGTGGTTCCAAGCCCCCGAGGTCGACGGGGCCGTGGTCCTCTCGAGCGACTTCGGCCACGACGGCTT
>JAKPSR010000320.1 GCA_029571425.1 Spirochaetota bacterium
CGCCCGCGGCGTAGTCGACGTCGCCGATCATGCGGAAGTCGCCCTCCCCTAAGGCGACGCCGAATCGCTCGTATTGCTCAGGAGGAACGCGCATCGGGCGGCGACGCTCGGTGTCCACGAGGAGCCAGTTCGATCGGGCGCGGGCGAGCGTCGCGCCGTCGGCGGCTGACACGGTAAACCCTCGGTCAGCGACGAAGCCCTTCATCCCGTGCACGCGCGTCGAGACACGGACGGTCTCGCCGAAGCGAGGGAGGGCGAGAATCTCGATCTCCCACTTCGCCAGCATCCAGCCCATATGCCGCTCGTGGTAATATGAAAGATCCATTCCCTTCGCCGCGCTGTCGAGGATGGCGACGTCCTCCAGATACTGCACGAGGGCGGTAAGGCCAAGCCGCCTTGAGGCGTCGGCCTCGTAGTAATGCACGAAGTAGTCCCGTTGGAATTCCACGGCGTCGCTCCTTTTTTCGCTATTCGGTTTTGCCCATCCTACCACCCGCGGGCGATGGCATCAAGCGGTCGTTTGGTTTATACTGCTGCAATGCCGCGAACCCGCGCCCTCCGTCGCACATCGATCGCCGCCGCGCTTTGCCTCGCTCTCGCCTCGTGCGCGAGTTTTCCGCCGCTCGGCGTCGACCGCGTGCGCGAGTTCACCGTGGAGACGCCGGACGCCGGGGCGGAACTCGACGGCTACCGCATCGCCCTCGTCACCGACGTCCACTACGGGAACCGTTTTTCCCGCGCGAGGCTCGACGCGCTCGTCGAAGCGGTGAACGCGCTCGGCGCCGACTGCGTGATCCTCGGGGGGGACCACACCCTCGGCTACGCCCAGATCGCGCCCTTCGCGGAGGCGGCGGGCCGCATCCGCGCGCGCGACGGCGTCTTCGCCGTCGTAGGAAACCACGATTTCTTCAACGGGCGCTCGGCGACGATACGGACGCTCCGCGCCGCCGGCATCGTCGTCCTCGACGAGACCGTCGTCGAGACGCCGCGCGGCGTCTTCTTCGCGGGGACGAACGACCTCCGCGACGTATTCCCGACGATGGGCCCCTTCCTCGAAATTCTCCCGCCGCGGGACCGCTTTACCGTCCTCGTCACCCACAACCCCGACCTCGCGGCGGAGATAGACCTCTCACCCTTCGACCTTGTCCTTTCCGGCCATACGCACGGCGGGCAGATCACCGTCCGCGGCTACGCGCCGATAATCCCATCCGAGTATGGGCAGCGGTTTCGCTCTGGCTGGGTGGACGTCGGCGGCACGCCGGTGATCGTGTCGAACGGGGTTGGCTACGGCGGGTCGGTACTCCGCTTTCGCGTCGGGGCGCCCTCGGAGATTATCGTGATAACCGTGCGATCGACCGCCCGCGAGAAAGGTCGGTAAGACGTCGCGAGAGCCCGTCCGCGGCGTCGGCGGGAACCAACCCGGACAGGGAAACCTCGGCGCCGAAATTCTCGACGACCTCTCGCGCGCCCGCGTCCGAAAGGACGCGCCTCGCGCCCTCAAGTATCTCGTACGAAACATCGACCTCGAAGCGAACCGTCTCGACGAGCGGCTCGGCGTCGACGAGCGCGATGCAGGCGCGCGCGGCATCGCCGTACGCGCGGACCAAGCCGCCGGTGCCGAGAAGGGCGCCGCCGAACCAGCGGGTCACCGTGAGGATGGCATTCGTGATCCCGGAACCTTTGAGGACGTCGAGTACCGGGCGACCCGCGGTACCCGAGGGTTCGCCGTCGTCGGACGACCCGAGCACCGACCGAGCGGGGCCGACGACGAAGGCATGGACGACGTGCGTCGCGTCGGGGAAGCGCGCCTTTGTCTCGCGCAGGACCTCGCGCGCCCGCTCCGCCGACGCGACGGGGACGAGCTCGGCGAGAAAGCGGGACCTGCTTCGCTCGATCTCGCACGATGCCCCAGCGCGCGGGACCAAGGGCGGACCATCTCGGGAAGCGCTCACTTCGTCGTCATCGTGAGGACGTCGGTCCAACCGTCGGCGACCCCCGCCTTCGTCATCCCGCGCACCCGCTCGAGGAAGGCGCGCGACGCGCCGTCCTCCGGGTCAAGCTCCGCGCACTTCGCGAAGGCGACCGCAGCGTCCGAGAATTTCCGCGCGCGGTAGAGGTCGATCGCGGCGTTGAAGCGCTCGGCGAGCTCGATCGAGCGGTCGTCCGCCTCGGATCGCACGCCCATCAGGTTATAGAGCTGAACCGGGGTCTCGATGCCGACGACCCTGACGCGGTCGAGCTTCCGGCCGAGGAAAAGCCCGCCGGTCTCGTTCCACGTCGACTCCGAGACCAGCGTCCAGGTGCCGTACTGCTTGTTGACGCCCTCGAGCCGCGCGGCGAGGTTCACGTCGTTCCCCATGATCGTGTAGTTCATCTTGTTGTTCGTGCCCATGTTCCCGACGACCATCGCACCGGTATTGATACCGATGCGGGTGAGGATCGGCATCGGTATCTGGCCCGTCTCGTAGAGCTCGGCGTTCAGGTCGCGCTCGGCCTCCTTCATCCTCACCGCGGCGAGGCACGCGCGCGTCGCGTGGTCGGGCAGGTCGAGCGGCGCGCCGAAGAACGAGACGATCGCGTCGCCGATGTACTTGTCGATCGTCCCCTTCTGCTCGAGGACGATGTCGCTCATCACGGTGAGGTAGCGGTTCAGGATCTCGACGAGCCGTTCCGGGCTCACCTTCTCCGAGAGGCTGGAGAAGCTCTTGATGTCGGTAAAGAGGGCCGTGATCCGCTTTTCCTGGCCGCCGAGCCGGAGGATCGAGGGATCCTCGACGATCTCGTCGACGACGTCGGACGAGAGGTACATGGTGAAGGCCTTTCGGAGGAAACTCTTCTCCTGCTCGGAGAAAATGAAGCGGAGAATCGAGATCAGGAGGAACGAGACGAACACCGACAGGAGCGGGACGAAGAGCTCGACGTAGACGCGCGGCACCGAGAAGAGGAGGGCGACGACGCAGAACACGAGGACGGTCGCGACGAGGCCGCCGACGAGGCGCCACCCGAGGGTGCCTATCTTGCGGAACGCGAGGGCGACGAGATAGCAGAACGCGAGGGCGACGAGCCAGCTCGCCCAGCGCGGCAGGGGCGTGATGTATTCCCCGGTCATGATGGTGTTGTATATGTTCGCGTGGGTGCCGACGTTCGCGTACGACTTCGCGAATGGGTTGATTCCGAGGTCCGTGCTCCCCGTGGCGGTGTGGCCGATGACGCAGAAGGCGCCCGAAAGCTCGCGCGAGGCGCGCTCCCACCCCGACAGGTATATCGCGTAATCCTCCCGCGATTTCTCGAAGAGCTGGCGTATGAAGCCGAGGGTCTCGTCGTACTTGTCCGTTCCCGTCGCGGCGCGCACGCGCTCGATCGTCTCGTAGAGCTCGGTGTCGAATCCTCCGTCGAGGAACTGGCCGTACTCGGAAAAGAAAATCTTCCGGTCCGCAAAATAGGATTCGTGATCGTCGCGCTCGCCCGCGATGAGTCCGGCCCGCCACCTCGCGAGGTCGGCGTAGCGGGACTTTAGGTACAGGGCCGCGTCGTGGTACCCGAGAAATCCCGAGGCGTCGCGGACGCTTAGGTCGGCGAACAGGCCGAGTTTCTCGATAAGGCTCGCCTCGACGCGGTCGAGGAAGATCAGGGAATAGGCTCCCATCTGCCGGAAGCTCCGGTCGCGCTTGTTCGCCGCGGCGTCAGAGTCGCCCGAGGCGTCAAACGGCCGCTTGAGCCAGTTGATTAAGAGGCGACCCTTCCGGTCAAGGGGAATCGAGATGTCCCTGCGCGCAGGGGACGAGGGATTCTTTGGGTCGCGCGCGCCGACGAGGACGAGGCGGTTCGCCTTTCGCACGATCTTGGATGGCTCGAGAACGTCCAGTATCGGGGCGAGGACGAGCTGGGGCGCGTAATGGCCCTCGTACTCGGCGAGAAGCTCGATGCGGCGCCTGACCCCGTCGGAGTCGACGACGACGTTCGGGAAGCCGAGACCCCGCGCGCCCTCGAGCAGGGGGCGAATCGCCGGGGTTAGCCCGTACACGACGAGCGACTGGCTTTCCTTCCGCGTCCGCTCGTTATCGCGCTTGATTCGCCCCGAGGGATCCTCGACGTCGGACCTGAGAAACCGCTCGACGGCGAACGCCGCGGCCTCGACGGCATCCTCGTTCTTATTAAGCTCGTTCGAGTTCACCGTGAGGTAGGCGTTGCCGAAGAAGCGGAGCGCCGACGCGAAGTACTTGTCATTGTCGCGGAAGATGTTCGAGGTGATCGAGCCGTAGACGTCGCCCATCAGGGGATCGACGTAGGCGACGAGCTCGTTCCCGTACTCGGCCGCGGCGGACGCCGGGATCGAGCGGTCGGCGATCGCCTTCGCGAAGAGGGAAAGATTGTCCGTGATCTCGCGGCGCATCCCCTGGTATTCCTCGGGTAGCCGCGTCTTTACGTAGTCGGGGTTCACGCCGGTCTGGCCCGGGTTAAGGTACTCGATATCGAAGACGGCGGTGGAAGCCCCGCCCTCGCGCATGCGGATAAGGACGTCCGCCATGACGTCCCGGCTCCAAGGCCACGCCCCGACCTCCTCGATCGCCCCATCGTCTATATTCAAGAGCAGGATCTCCGGCCGTTCGGGGACTTCTGGCTTAATCGCGAGCAGGGTGTCGTACAGGATGTAATCGATCTTCTCGATCGCCGGCGTAAGGGAGAGCAGGATAAAGAACGCCGCCACGGCGAAGGCGACGACGTATTCCAGTTTTTTCTTCACGACTTCCACCGGATTGACTTTTTTATCCATCCCAAACTCCTTATCGCATAGGAATAGTATAGCATATCCTGGAAAAAACGCCTGTCATAGGCTATAATAGTGGATAAATAGGAGACTCTTGAGACGATGCATAAAAAATGTTTGGCATGTATCATCGGGTGTTTTGTCTGCGCGTCGGTGTGCACCGCCGAGGTGCTTTCGTGGCGCGCGAACGCCGGAAAGCGGTTTGAGGCTACCGTCACCGTGACGGATTCCCTGATAAGCGTCGACTCCGTGGTCGACAATCCCGTCGTCGTGACCGAGCGGGACATCATGCAGGAAGAGGCCGCCGCACGAAAGAGCACCATCCCCTACCTCTCGTCGATTCCCTCGTTCCCGAAGGGCTCGATCTCGCCGGGCGCCCGTTGGCAGTCGACGGGAAAGGTGCACTACAACCTCGCGTCCTTCGGCATGGATGAGCCCCTCGTCGTCGAGGTGGCCGTATCCTATACCTACGTGGGAATGAAAACGGTCGGCAAGCGGTCGTACTGCCACATCACGGCCGAATGGCGCCCCGTGCGTTCCTTCGGCAAGGCGGAAGCCGCGAAGACCGGGATCAACCGGATCAGCGGGATATCCCGACTCGACCTCTACTGGGACAACAAGGCCGGGTGCCCGAAGAAGGCGAGCCTCCTCGAGGAAGTGCAGTATCGCTTCACCGACGGGACCTCGCTGATGACCCGCCGGGCCACCGACGAGGTCTTCAAGACGACCGTCGACCTCGAGCGCGAGACGATCGTCCGGAACCTCAAGAGCCAAATCACCAGCCAAAAGGTCGCCGACGTCGACATCGTCGAGACCGACACGGGCGTGGCCCTCTCGGTCGAGAACATCCAGTTCGAGCCCGACTCTGCCCGCATCCTCGACTCGGAAAAGGCGAAGCTCCGGAAGATCGCGGCCATCCTGTCGTCATTTAAGGGAAACGCCCTCTCGGTCGTGGGACACGCGGCGAACCCGGGCGGCTCGAGCGAGCGCGAGCTCGTCGACCTGTCGACCGCGCGGGCGAAAGCCGTCGCCGCGTTCCTTTCGGCGGAGGGCATGCCGGGCACGATCGCCGTCGCGGGCAAGGGCGCCTCGGAACCCCTCGCGTCGAACGATACCGCCGCGGGGCGGAGCAAGAACCGCCGCGTCGAGATAGTCATCATGGATAAGGAGATCGTCGAATGAGAAAAGTCAAACTGCTGGCGGCGCTTGCGCTGGCGATCGCCGCGATAGCCGCGACCCCGCTCGCGGCCCAAAGCGCGGCCACGATGACCGAGCTCTTGGCGAAGGAGAGGGCGGATTACTCCGACTTCTCCTATCTCGTCGCGAGCTCGGCGGGCATCGAGGCGAGCCCCTTCGAGGCGTACATGTACTGCGACCAGCTCGGCTCGTTCCCCGAGAACGCCATGCCGAACGGGCCGATAACGGCCGGGGCGGCAACGTTCTTCATGATGAAGAACTACGGGATATCGGGCGGCCTCATGTGGCGACTTACCGGCGCGCCCCGGTACGCCATACGGGAATTCCGGGCCCTGGACCTTATCGACCCAGAGGTGGACCCGGCGCACGTCCTCTCGGGTAGGGAGCTCATCGAGCTCGTCAGCGCGTTCGCCGAGCGATTCCCCGACGCGACGCTCCGCGAGGCGGAAGTCTCCGACGTTTCCGCCGAGCGGCGGAAGGCGGTGCTCAAGACCCTGGAGGGAACCAAATGACGAAGCGCATAATCCTTATCGCGACGGCGATCGCGTTCGCCTCCCTCACGTACGCCGTCGATTTCGGCGCCGAGCTCTCGAACGAGGGCGGCGTCAGGAAAGGAGAGGAGACCGACTTCCTCGCCGAGCATTCCCTCGCGCTTTGGCTCACCACCCCGATAGGGTCGGGCGGGACAACCCTTTCCGTCGAGGGCCGCGCCGTGGCCGAAAAAGAGGCGACGGCCGACGAGTACGAGCTCTGGGCCGACGTCAACCTCTTCCGGTTCAGCATGGCGCTCAACGACCGGTTCGGCCTCGACGCCGGGCGCATGCCGATGAACGACGTTACCGGCCTCGTGCTCGCCCAGCCGATGGACGGGGCGGAGCTCCACGGAACCTTCGAGTTCGGCAACCTCGACGCGTCCGTCGGGTATACCGGCTTCCTAAACGTGCGCGCCGTCGACGTCTTGATGACGGCGGACGACGGGGCGGACGACGCCGAGGACGGGGTATACGCGCTCGGCGCGAAGCGACTCGTAGCCAAGGTTTCCGCCCTCTTCCCCGAGCTCTTCGGCTCCGTCGACCTCGCCGTCGAGGGAATCGGGCAATACGACCTCCGCGGCGTCATCGGCGAGGACGGGACGCAAACCGCCCACACCGGCTACGTCACGGCGTCGTTCTCCGGGGAACTCACCGACGGTCTTTTCTGGCGGGTATCCGCCACCGCCGAGATGGGCGTGCTCGACGACGGGACCGACACCTACTCGATCACCTCGGGCGTCGCCGTCGCCCGGCTCGACTACTATCGCGGAGCCAAGCTCCACGTCTCGGCGGACTGCCTGTACTCACCGGGCAACGACTCGACGTTCACCGAGTTCGTCCCGATCAGCTTCAGGAGCGCCGGCAACCTTTACGAGCCGGGCTACGGAAACCTAATTCGCCCCTCGCTCTCCGCCGTCTACGCCTTCGCCGATACGCTCAACGTCGACGCGTCCTGCGCCGCCTTCCTGCACCCAAAAAAGGTCGCGGGGGCCGACGGCATGTACTCGGCGACTGAGATATCCATCGGCGCCACGGCGCTCGTTTTCAGCGACCTTCGCTTTAGGCTGTCAACGGATCTCCTCCTCCCATCGGGAGAGGACGTTATCGTGCAAGCGTCCCTGACGGCGATCGTCGATCTATGACGCAAAGGAGGCACACTATCATGAATGCCAAATCAATCGCCATCATCGTTTTCCTCGCCCTCGCCGCCTCGGCCTTCGCCCTCCAGGGCAAGGTCGTCGCCGTCAGCGGCAAGGTCGAATTCCAGGCCGCGCAAGGAACGTGGAAGCCCCTGAAGCAGGGCGATTCCATACAAGCAGGGACGGTGATATCCACCGGGTTTAAGTCACAGGCTACCATCCAGCTTGGGGCCTCGGTACTCACCGTTAAGCCGCTGACGCGGATGACGCTTTCCGAGCTCGCGGAGAAAGAGGACACCGTGGACACCGAACTCTACCTCGAGGTGGGCAACGTGAGGGCCGAGGTCAACTCGTACAACAACAAGCGAAACGGCTTCACGGTACGGAGCCCGTCGGCGACGGCGTCCGTCCGCGGAACCGCCTTCAGCATGGGGAGAGGCAGGCTCACCGTCGAGCGGGGAATCGTCCGGTTCACCGGAAAGCGCGGCAAGGGCCGCCTCGCGAAGGCCGGACAGGGACTCGA
>JAKPSR010000340.1 GCA_029571425.1 Spirochaetota bacterium
CGCCCGCCTCGGTCGCCCTTTTCGCCCTCGCGCTCTGCCTCGCCTTTTTCCTAAACTTCCTCGTGTTCTGGTGCGTCTCCCTGATTGGCTTTTGGCTTACCGAGATCGGCTACCTCTTCGAGGCGGCGCGAATCGTGATCATCGCCCTCTCGGGCGGGATATTCCCCCTTTCGGTCCTCGGGCCCGACGCGGAGCGCGCTCTCTCGTTCCTTCCGTTCAGGTTCACCATCCAGTTCCCGACCGAGCTTCTCGTCGGCCGCGTTGGGGCTGAGGCCGTCCTTCCGTCCTTCGGCCTCGCCGCATGCTGGTCCCTCGCCCTCGTCGCCCTTGGCCAGCTCGCCTGGTCGCGCGGGCTTCGCCGCTTCGCCGCGGTGGGGAGCTGACGATGCGCGAGATACTGCGGCACCTTAAGATATGGCTGATGCTGGTCAGGCTCAACTTCATGAGCCAGATGGAGTACCGGGCGAATTTCGTCAGCGGCATCCTGATGGAGACGGGTTACCTCGCCGCCAAGCTGATGTACGTTCTCGTCGCCTACGAGGCCGGGCGGCGCATCGCCGGGTTCGGGCCGGACGAGATACTGGTATTCGTCGGTACCTACGTCGCGCTGACCGGGTTCTACGCCGGTGTCTTCGCCGCCAACCTCTTCCAACTTTCGTCCCTGGTGCGCGACGGCTCCTTCGACACGATCCTGGTAAAGCCGGTCAACGACCAATTCCTGGCGACCTTCCGCCGCTCGGACATGGGGGCCTTCCTCCTCGACTTCGTCGCCGGTCTCGCGATGGTCGCGATCGGGCTCGTTCGCCTTCGCGCCGGGGACGCGGCGCCAGGGCTCGGGGCGACGGGCCTCGCCGCTTCAAGTGGCTTCGCCGCGGCCGGTCCTGGCATGGGCGTCCTGATGGTCGCCGGATGGGGCTTGTTTGCCGCCTCGGGCGCGGCGGTCGGCTACGCCATCTGGGTGATGCCGATGACCCTCGTTTTTCGCTTCGTCCGCGCCGATTCCCTCGCGCACCTGGCCGACTCATTCTGGGACTTCAATAACGTCCCGATGGTGGTTTATGGAAAGGTCGGGCAGGCGATCGGCGTCTTCGTTATTCCGATTTTCGTGATCACCAACTTCCCGGCCCTCTTCGCCCTTGGCCGCCTTCCGCCCCTTTGGCTTGCCTGGGGGCTTATCTCGCCGGCCGTTTTCCTTTCGCTGACCGCCTGGCTGTGGAAACGGGGGCTCCGGCACTACGCGAGCGGGGGTAATTAACCGGTAAAAAAAAATGGCGCAAAAACCTCCAGAGGTGCTATTCTTATTGCATGCACTCAAAAAGACTCATTAGTTATTGTTGCTGCGCGGTTTTTCTTTCCCTTTCGCTTTTCGCCTCCGGCGCCGCGGACATCCCCCTGACCGACTGGTCTTTCTCGGGTCCCGAGGGAACCGAATCACTCGACGGGACTTTTCCCATAACGCGTTCCGTCCCCCCGAGTAAGGGCGCGGAATCCCAGGCGCGCGTCTCCGCGAGGTTCTCCCTGCCGTCCGACTGGGAAGGCCCCGTCGGGGTGATGCTCTACAAAGTCGACGCCTCGGTGCGCGTCCTGGTCAACGGCCAGCCGGTCGACACCATCGGGCGAGCCGGCCCCAAATTCTTCTTCCTGCCCTACATCTCGCGCGGCGTCCTCGTGCCCGCCGCCCTTTTGCGCCCGGAGAACGAGCTCAGCCTCGAGATGTGGAACGACGTCGGCTCGTATAAGCTGCGGCAAGTCTCCTTAATGGCGGGGGATCGATGGGCGCGCGCGGCCCGCCTGTACGATTTCCTCGACGTCCAGCTCCCGCGCTTCGCCTGCGTCATCCTCCTCTTCGTCGCCGTCTACTCGATGTTCCTCTACATTAACTACCGCGACAGGCAGGAGAGCCTCTATCTCTCGCTGGCCTCCTTCTTCTTCGCCATATACCTCTTGAACGTCGGGATATCCGACGCGCCCGTTCCCTACTTTGCCCTCAAGGCCGCACTCTACGCCTGCTTCCCCGTATCGATCGCCTTTCTCTTTCGGTTCTTTCGCCGCTTCCTTCGCATGGGCACCGGGAAGCGGACGATCGCCGCGGTGACGGCCGTCGGCGCCGTCTTCGCCATCGGGTACTTCTTCCAGCGGGACACGGCCGCCCTGAATCGCTGGCATTCCCTGATGCTGATCTATCCCTTCGCCGCCGTCTTCTACGGGCTATTCGGCGCGGCGCGCGACCTCATCAAGGGGCAGTGGGACCGGCTCTCGATCCTGCTCGGTATCGTCGCCGCCATC
>JAKPSR010000351.1 GCA_029571425.1 Spirochaetota bacterium
CGCTCCGCGACCGCGGCGTTCCGAACCCGACCGAGGACATGGTACGCTCCGCCGTCAAGGCGCAGGCCGGTCAGTACGTGCGCGTCGCCCCTTGGCAGCATAACCCGGCGAACGACGCCGTCATGTCGGTCGAGATCCTAGCCGACGAGATGCGGGCTTTCCTCTTCGCCATGCCGCCGGGCCCGGGCGGCGCCGACCTCTCCGCCGACATGATCATCGCCTTCCTGAAGAACAACCGGGTCGTCGCCGGCATAGACGAAAAGCGGGTTCAGGAATTCCAGGACAAGCCCGTCTACAAGCAGAATTACCTCGTGGCAGAGGGCATAAAGCCGCAGGACGGGGCCGACGCCAAGATCGTCTACAACTTCGAGACCGACCGCTCGAAGGTACGGCTCAAGGAATCGGCGAGCGGGAAGGTCGACTTCAAGGAACTTAACCTCGTCCAGAACGTCGTCGAGGGCCAGCCCCTCGCGCAGAAGGTTCCCGCGGAGCGGGGAAAGGGCGGGAAGACCGTCACCGGGAAGTACCTCGAGGCCAAGAACGGCAGGGATATCCCGCTACCCGTCGGGAAGAATACCCGCGTCGCCGAGGACGGGCTAACCATCGTCGCCGAGATGAATGGGCAGGTCGTCGTCCTCAACAACAAGATCAACGTCGAGCCGATCCTGACGATCGAGGGGGACGTGTCCCTCAAGACCGGCAACGTGATGTTCCTCGGGACCGTCTTCATCAGCGGGAACGTCGAGGACGGGTTCTCAGTCAAGGCGTCGGGCAACATCGAGGTCAAGGGTACCGTCGGCAAGGCCGAGCTCGACGCGGAGGGGGACATCGTCGTCAGCCAGGGTATCGCGGGGAAGGGCGACGGCAGAGTCAGCGCGGGTAAGTCGATCTGGGCGAAGTTCATAGAGAACTGTCGCGTCGAGGCGGGCGAGTTCGTCATCGTCTCGGACGGGATCATCAACTCGCAGGTGAACGCGAACCGGAAGATACTCTGCCAGGGAAAGCGCGCGGCCATCATCGGCGGGTCCTTGAGCGCCTCGGAGGAGATACACGCCAAGACCCTCGGGAGCGTCGGCGGCGGAAGCGAGACCGTGCTCAACGTCGGCTTCGACTCCAAGAGCAAGGATAGGCTCGACGCCCTCGTCGCGCGCAAGCAGGCCGCCGAGCGCCAGCTCGAGGACGTCCAGCTGAACTTCAACACCCTGATGAACATGAAGAAGCAGCGGAAGGACTTCCCCGAGGACAAGGAAGAGTCCCTGAAGAAGTACGGCGAGCGGCAATACATACTCCAAACCGAGATCGAGGAAGTCGATACCGAGATCAAGCAGATACAGAGTTACCTCAATACCCTGAAGAACCGCGGAAAGGTATCCGCCTCGGTTAAGGTTTTCGCCGGGGTCAAGATCGTGATCCGAGACGTCACCGAGGAGGTTCGCACCGACTGCAAGGCGACGACCTTCTACCTGGAGAACGGGCTCATTAGGTACGGGAAGTACCAGGGCCCGGACGACGACATGAAGAGGGTCCCCAGTGGGTATTCAGCCAATTGACCTTCAGACCCTCTATACCCAACTCGAGAAGGTCGGTAAGGCACAGGCTCAGCAGCAGCAGGGCGCCCAGCAAGCCCAAAACTCGCAGATGGACGTGAATCGCCTCAAGGCTGAGGAGCGGCTGTCGAAGGTGCAGGAATCCGACACCGACGAGAGGGCAGGTACGGTCCGCGAGCGGGAAGGCGACGGAAAGGGCGACGCGGGCCCTGGCGAGCGGAAGGAACGCCCCGACGGCGAGGGCGCGCCGGCGGAACCAGACCACGAGGTAATCCGCGACCCAGCCCTCGGCAAGCACATCGACATCAGCGGGTAACGATGAATACCGGAACCATAATTTTCATATTCGTGCTCGAGCTCGTCTCGTTCCCCGTGTTCTTTCTCGTCCTTTCGCGCCGTTTTTCGCGTCGAAGGATACTCGCGGACTTACGGGCCGAGATGGATCGGTTGATAGCCGATCTTGGCCGCGAGGCCGACCGCGACGTCGCGATCCTGGAGAACCGAATCAAATCCCTTCGGTCCCTGATCGAGGAGGCCGATCGCCGCGTATTGGTAGCCGAGCGCGAGGAGCGGCGACGGCAGGACTCGGTCGAGATTTCGAAGGCCGCGTTCGGCGCGGCGCAGCGGCCTTCTCGCCCCGAACCGGCCCGCGTCGTAGACGCGGCTCGTGTCGTAGACGCGGCTCGTCCCGAGCCGCCTCTTCCCGCGGAACAGCCCCGCGTCGTGGACGCGGCACCCGCTCCAGGGCCCGCGCAGGAGCCGATCACCATCTATACCCGTCCCCGGTTCACCCGCAGCGAAAACCAAATCGAGCCCGTGGTCCCCGTAAAGGAACGGGTCATCGAGCTCGCCCGCAAGGGCATTTCCGCCGAGATGATCGCGTCGATGGTCTCCCTTTCCCTCGGGGAGGTCGAGCTCATCATCGCGATGAACGTCTCAAGCGAATAGGGGAACGGGTCGATACTGTCATAGATGGTGTCGACCGAAAAAAGATACGCCTTCGATAACTTCCCCGTGCTCCGCGAGGCCCTGCGCCGAGGCGAGACCCTCTACCAGGTCAGGCTCTACGCGCAGTCGTCAGCCTTTCTCTCGCGAGAGTCGGCCATCCTGCGCATGGACGTCGTTCTCGCCCTCATCGAAACGAGGTCGACCGTGATAGACGCCGTGATAAAGACCTCGGACGAGATGGGCTACCTCGTCGTCGTCTGCGCCTCCCCGGCGCGGCCCGAGGGCTTTTCCGCCCTTCTTAAGCGTAACCTCCCGACGGCCGTGATCGAGGAGGTTTCCGCGCAGTACGCCGAGGAATTCCTGTCGGCGACAGCGGTCAAGGAGCATCTTTCTGGCGACATACCATTCGTCGCCTCGATACGGTCGGTTTTCGACTCAAGAAACGCCCTTGTGTCCTTATTGCTTGAGTACCGCGCGCTCGCTGTCGAGTGCGCCCTTGCGGCGCCGTCCGTCGCTGCCGCGCGCGCGCAAACGGGCCGTTCCTCCGTCTCGGTGTCCCTTCTCGTCTTCGGGAAGGGAAGCGAGGTGTGGGCGATCCCGGAGTTCCAGGTTTCCCGGATGGGTACACGGCCCGAGGGTGGGTACGAGATCGCCCTCGCCGAGCCCTTCGGGGGCAGCATCGCCTGCGACGACGTATACCTGGTTAAGGAGATCGACGTCGCGAACGCCCGATTCTCCGGCCGCGACCGGCGCGGGCTCTATCGGGTATCGGCGCCTTCGGGCGACGGCGTGTTTACCTTCTCGCTCTACGTGCCGGCGTTCGCCGAGGACGCGCGCATCGCGTAGCCAGAAACGCAAAGAAAAAGCCCGCCGGCGATTGCCTGGCGGGCTTTTTAGTTTTCGCGACAGAAACTCAGTCGTTACATCTGAATGCGCGCGCCTAGGTTTGCTCCCCAGTTGCCGCTGATGAAGTTATACATCCCCTTGAAGTCGATCTTGAGGAGCGCGATGTTCAGCGAGAACCCGCCGTAGGCTCGGGCGCCGATCGGGTTGTCTGTCTTTGACCCGGAATCGATCGCGACGTCGTAGCTCGCCTCCGAGATAGAATAGGACACGCCTGCGCCGACGTAGGGCGTCACGATAAGGAAGCTCTTCGAGAGTTGGGCGCGGAGGTCGAACACGTGGGCGCTCGCCACGAGGGTAAGGTCTTCCTTTAGAGTTCCGTACGCGGGATCGATTCCGAACAGGGAGTTCGCGTCGAACACGTAGCCCAACTCGAACTTGGTGTAGGAATAGGCGAGGCCGATGCTGAGGTCCGGTTTCACGATACCCCCGTCGATCAGGGCATAGCGGACATCGGCGCCGAAGGTGATGAAGTTGAGGGTAACGCCCATCAGCTCGACCTCGGGCGACATGCCGAACCGCACGCCGATGTCGAAGGGAAGGATGAACCCGCCGATGCGGCCCTCGATAGCGAAGTTAGGAAGGTAGAGGGTGTCAACGTCGAGGTCGAGGCCCGCCATCTCGACCGCGTCAGAGAGGCTCTCGGCCGGAAGGGGTGTCACGCCGGCCGATACGCCGACGCCAAAATGCGGGGGTACTGAGAGAAGCTGGCCGATGTACGCCTTTGACCAGGTACCGCCAACGACCGCGCTATCGGGAAGATTCTCGTTAAGGTCTACGAGAAAATCGTCAAGGGCGCCGGTGAACTCCGCGCGGGTTTGGGCGACAGCGCCGAAGGCGACGAACACAAGGGCAATGACGACGATGAGCTTTTTCATAACACCTCCACGGAGTCGGAGACTCTCGCATAATAGTATAATCCCTCCAAGTCCAAAAATCAAGAAAGCGCGACGGGGTTGATTTCGGAAAGGTTCTTGACTTTTTTTCCCGTACCGGGTATAAATCCTCATCCTGCCGTTGTAGCTCAGTTGGTAGAGCAATGGACTGAAAATCCATGTGTCGACAGTTCAATTCTGTCCGACGGCACTAGGCCACCTTCGTACGGGTGGCCTTTCTTCTTTACAAGAGGCAGCGAATGAGAATCCTGCTCTTCCATAACGCGAAGGACGCGGACGCCGCGCGGCATCTCGCCGAGATGATCGAGGCACACGAGTGCCAGGTCTCGCTTGCCGACTCGGCTTCGGTCTGGGACGTATCGCGCCATAAAACGCCCGTCAACCTACTAGAGGGTGTTTCCCACGCCCTTTTCCTGGTCTCGGACGATCCCGTCGACGTTTCCGCCTTCCTCTTTTTCTGGGGTTTTTGCCTCGGGCGCGGATTGCCCGTCCTCCTGTTCGTGCGGGCGAAGTCCGCCACGATACCGGAGGGGCTGAGGCGACTCGGCATCGTCCTCGAGCCCGAGTCCTTCGAGGACTATTTCCTCGCCGAGCGAGAGCATTACCTAACGAGAAAACGAAAGGAGCGCGCGAGGGCGGAGCTCCTCGAGCGCGGGATTTCCTGTTACGAGGAGAATTTCGTCGCGATCGTTAACTCCGGTGACGCCGAGGCGGTTCGGCTCTTTCTCGAGGCAGGATTCGAGCCGAGTACGGCGGACACGAAGGGAACGCCGCTCCTTTCGCTCGCCGTGCGCGCGCATTTCCACGAGGTCGTCGCCATGCTGATCGACGCTGGCGCGGAGGTAAATCGTCAATCGGGCGACCGACACTACTCGCCGCTGATGGACGCGGCCCAGAAGGGCGACGGCGAGATGGTGCGTCTCCTGATCGAGCGCGGCGCAGACGTGAACCTTCGGAGCAAGGACGGGCAAACGGCCCTCGTTATCTGCGCGGGAAGGGGGGACGTCCCGATGGCGCGCCTTCTCGTCTCGGCGGGCG
>JAKPSR010000359.1 GCA_029571425.1 Spirochaetota bacterium
CGCCCGCCCCCGCCGCCGCGAGAAAGAGGACGACGGAAAGGAAGACCACGCGCTTCTTGGTCCGCGGCTTGAAGGTGGGCTCGGCGTAGTTTTGCGCGGTCATGCACTCGACGAGCGAGGCGACGATCTGGTCGACGGGGAAGCGGCGCAGGTACTTCACGATGATGTGGATTACCTGCGAGATGTCCTGGAACCTCTTGCGGGGGTTCGGCTTGATCATCCGGCGGATCAGCTTGATGATGATCGGCGGGATATCCGGGTTGATGCGCTTCGCCGGGGTGAAGCGACCCTTTTGGATCATCATGATCGTGTCGGGCGCGAAATTCCCCGGGAAGGGCTTCTTGCCGGTTACCATCTCGTAGAGCATGACGCCCATCGCGTAGATGTCGGCGCGCTTGTCGACGTTCTTTGAATTCTCGAACTGCTCGGGCGGCATGTACGAGGGGGTGCCGAGGGTCATCCCCTCCTTCGTCAACCCGCTGTCCTCGTCGCCCTCGGTGGCGGCGATGCCGAAGTCGGCGAGCTTCACGTCGCCGGTCTTCGAGATCAGGATGTTCCCCGGCTTGATGTCGCGGTGGATCACCCCGTGGTCGTGCGCGTACTTGAGGGCGCGGCACGCGTCGAGGAAGATAAGCAGGGACATCGGCGCGGAGAGGTAGCGCCGCTTCTTTATCAGCATGTCGAGGGACATCCCGTCCACGAACTCGAGGACGATGTAATGGGAATTCCCTTCCTTAAAGTAATCGAAGAGGTGCACGATGTGCGGGTCGTTGCAGTCAAGGAGGATCTGCGCCTCGCGCTTGAAGCGCTCGATGATCGAGGCGTTCCCCCGGATCGTCAGCTTCTTGATGATCACGTAGCGCCGAAGGCTCGGGTGCACGGCCTTGTAGACGGCGCCCATCCCCCCCTTCGCGACGAGGGACACGATCTTGTACTTTCCAATCATCTCGGGTAAGTCTGCCACGTCACGGCTCCTTCTCTATAACGAGCATGTCGCGCTCGGGGTCGAAGTCCCGGTCGGGGGCCACGAGCGCGGCGTTATTCACGTCTGGGTTGTGTATCTGCACGTATCGGTTGCCGGCGCGGAACCGGTAGCGAAGCGGCACCGGCCGGTGCCCGCCGAAGTAGACGGCGTTCCCGCCGCCGGGAAGGTAGTGCTCGATCATCCGCTTGACGCTCCCCTCGGTCGCGGCGTCGTTATCGGTCCAAGTGAGCCCCAGCACGACGTCGGCGCGCACGCGCGCGTTGACGATATCGTCCTCGCCGTAGAATTCCTGCGGCTCTGCGTGCGACGCGAGAAACCGCCCGCCGATGGCGAAGAGCGGAAGACTCCGCTCGAACAGGGCGTAGGTGCGGAGGAACTCCTCGCCGTAGAACGCGACGACGTAGCTCTTCACCATCTCGCCCTCGAACGAGAATTTGCGGAAGGGATGGTTGCCGTTCCCCTCCTCGTTCATGATGTTCTCGTGGTTTCCCTTGAGGAAGTGAAAGCGCTCCCGGTAGGCGCACTTCATCAGCATCACCATCTCCATCAAGGCGAGGCTCTCGCGCATCTCGGCGTCCATCGCCTTGTGCCTCTTCCACTCGTGCGAGTACTCGCGGAAGGCGTCTTGCCAGCGCTCCTGGCCGCGCCGCTCGGAATGGAAGCCGTCCCCGAGGCAAAGCACCTGGAGGTTCCCCGCCTCGAGCTCCTCGAGCACGGTGAGCCGGCCGAGCGGGCGCGCGAGCGTCATCGCGTGGAAGAACTCGGTTCGCGCGTGGAGATCCGGGATGATCAGGGTCGGGAGATTCGGGTCAAGGCGCACGAGCCCCCCCGAGAGGCCAAGGGCGTCGGCGGGGCGGACGGCGGGGTCCTCGTGCTCGAGGGCCGTGATCGTCCGCTCAACCAGGCGCAGGTACTCCTCCCGGGGGGGCAGGGCGCCGCGCGCGTGCGCGGCGTCGATCGAGGATTGAGTGGACATCACTGAATGATCGTCTTATTGACCTCGACGAAATCCTCGGTCACTTCCTGAACGACCTGGGTCAAAAGCTCGACCTCTTCCTCGGCGTCGAGCTTCTCCGCGCTGATCGCGATCTTGAATATCGGCGAGCTTTGCTGGATCGGGCCTTTCTTAAAGGAAACGACCGCGTCTGTCTCGACGTCGCTCGAAAGCTCGGAGGCCTCGTCCACCGCGGAGGCGGGAACGTCCGTGCGAAGACCGACCGAGGTATACTCGACGCGGCGAACGCCGTCGACGAGGGGGCCGATATTGATCAAGGAACCAGAATACGTGAGGGCAAGGGCGCCGCGAGCCTCGTCTCTCGAGAAGAAGGAGACATCCTCGAAATTGTGGTCGGCGATGGAGTCCTCGAAACACTGCTTCTTCTCCATCCACGCGACGGCGAGGCTCTCGTAGGTCTCGTCGTTAACCGGCATGCCGGAGGTCTTGGCGATCTGCTTCACGTGATTTTGAATAACCGGAGACAAAGTGTTGAATGTTTCCATAAAAATGCTCCTTTGTGGTGTATAGTGTAACACAGAATAAACGCTTGTCACGAAAGAGGTGCGAAATGGAAAAGAAAGTTTACGGAGAGCTTCCGGAGGAAATCCGCAAGCAGATCGACGCCCTGCTTGAGGGCGAGAACGGGACCGCGGCCGAGGAGCGCCGAGAGCAGTACGCCCGAATATGGAAGAAAAAGTTTGATCTCTTTACCGGGCAGGTCGCGAACGTGGGTTTGGAGATTGTGAAGAGTTTGGAAAAAGACGACCCCCGCGCGATGATCCTCCTTACCTACTCCGGTTCCCTCGTCAGCATGGGCCCGGCGCAGAACGGAAAGCGCTGGCTCGAGTACGCGTCGATCAAGTTCCGGAGCGACGTCCCCGACTTCGTCACCGGCCAGGGCGTTTCCCTCGCCGGCCCGGTGAAGCAGGACTCGACGGTTGGCTTCGATGGATCGACCCTCAAGCAAAGCTCGGCGATCTACCGCATCGCGGTATGCCCGGCGGGAATGACCCCCGGCGACCAGGACCAGCGCGTCCGCGAGGCGACGATCTACCTGACGAACGGCTTCGTCAAGATCAACCGGACGATGAACGGGGAATCCGACGTCGGGCTCGATCAGTTCAGCCCGAAGGCGATCATCGCCTACGTCGCGAAGAAGAACGGGATCACGCAGACCGCGGCCCGCGGCATCGTCGAGGACTACCTTTCCACGGTCGAGGCCGGCGTGCTGCTCGGGGAGCGGGTCACGGTGGGCAAGCTGGGGGCGATCAGCCTCAAGCTCCACGCGCCCAAGAAGGCGCGGGTGATGAAGCACATCACCACCGGCGAGGACATCCTCGTGCCGGCAAAGCCCGCCTCGCTCGCGCCGAAATTCAGCTTCTCGCGCGCGATGAAGGACAAAGGACTGCGCACCGACCCCGCCCTGATCGCCTCCGGCGAGGCGGACGAGGACGACGAGGAATAAAAGACAAGCGGGCCTGGGGGATTATCCATCCAGGCCTGCCGTTTCGTTACTTTACGATGAGATTCATCTTCCCGATGCAGACGGTATCGCCCGCCTCGAGCTTTACGTATTTGCCCCGCGGTATCGGCACGCCGTTCAGCAAGGTGCCGTTCGTGCTATCGAGGTCCTTTAGGAAGTAGTCATCCTTAATCTTCTGGATTAATGCATGATAGCGGCTCGCGAGCTTGTGGTCGATGACGACGTCGTTGTCGGTAGCGCGGCCGATCTTGATTTGACTGACGATCGGCACCTTCCCGTTCTCGAACATGAGATAGGAAACGCGTTCCTTCTTCTCGATGGACTCCAGCCGCTTTCCGATCGGGCTGGTGTTAATGATCGTGTCTTCCTGCATAGCTGAAAGTATACCCCCGTTTCCCCGCGGGCGCAACGTCCTACCCGAGGTTTCCGCATCGCACGTCCGCGACGCTTCGCGCGGCGATGTCCCTGAGCTCAAGAAGCCGGTCGCGCGCGATCGGCTCGATCTCGCGCATCAGGTAATCGGGATGGTGGCGGTTTAGGTGAAGGACGATATCCGGCGACGCGGACGCGACCCATGAGGCGAGGCGGGCGATCTCGTCGGGATCGTCGTTGAGGCCCGGGATCACCAAGGTCGTGAGCTCGACGTGCGCGCCCGACGCCACCCCCGCGCGGATCGTCTCGAGCACGGGCGCGAGACTGCCGCCGCAGACGTCGCGGTAAAAACCTTCCGTGAACGCCTTAAGGTCGATATTCATCGCGTCGACGAGAGGGAGCAACTCGGCGAGCGGCTCGGGGTTGACGTAGCCGTTGGTGACGAGGGCAATCGAGAGGCCTGAGTCGTCCCGCGCCGCCCGCGCGGTGTCCCGAACGTACTCCCAGGCGACCAGGGGCTCGTTATAGGTGAACGCGATCCCGACGTTTCCCTCGGCCTTGGTCGCGCGAGCCGCGTCGACGAGGGCCTCCGGCGGAAGGAACGTGAAGCCCTCCCCCTCCTCGGGCCCCACCTGCGAGATGCGGTGGTTCTGGCAAAATCGGCACGAGAGGTTGCACCCGAAGCCGCCGACGGAGAGGATGCGCGCGCCGGGATGCCAGCGCGCGAAGGGTTTTTTCTCTACGGGATCAAGGGAGAGAGAGGATGCGATTCCCCACGTGGCCGCGTACAAAACCCCGTCGCGGTTCTCTCGTGCTCGGCAACGGCCAGCCGCGCCAGGCTTGACCAGGCACCGATGCGGGCAGAGGACGCACCGGGCGGCCCCTGAGGGCGCCGGCTCCCAATGCTCGGCGACGCGGAGCGCGGCCATCATCGATACCGGGTCACGCGAAACCGCTCGATCGAGTAGGGCTCGCGCGGGTCGATCCCCGCCTTCCGGCACGCGATCGACAGCTGCGCCTCGACGGTATCGACGCCCTCGAGATCCGGCAGCAATAGGCCGCGGCGACCGCGCGCCGTGACGATGACGCCCCACACGGAGGGGTCAAGGTCGGCGCGCGAGGGCGCGGGCTCCGGCTTCTCGAGGACGTCGACGCTGACGTCGAGCCAAGGCAGTTCCTCGGGGCGTACTGGGTCGAAGCGCGGGTCCTGGGTCGCCGCGCTGACCGCGTTCTGCACGATCTCCGCCGCGACCGAACCGGTCGTCGGCGCGGTGGTACCTATGCATCCCCGAAGGTCGCCGAACTTCTTCAGCGAGACGAAGACGCCGGCGCGCGAGGACCGGAGCTCCGCGAGAAGGGCGCGATCCTCGTCGGACTCGCATATCTCGTCGAGCCGGTCGTCGGGGAGGACGGCGCCGAACTCGACGCAGGCCGCGAGCGCGCGCTCGGCGACGCGGACGCGAAGATCCTCGCCCCCCGCCGACTCGCGCCTCGACCGCGCCGCGTCGAGGGCCGACGGGGCTTCCCCGTCGC
>JAKPSR010000383.1 GCA_029571425.1 Spirochaetota bacterium
CGGTTCCGCTTCACGGACGCGTCCGGGAACGCGAACGTTCTCGAGTCGTGGCCGTTCGTCATAGACCAGGAGACAGACCTTCCGGTTGTGGAGCTTCACCTTCCCTCGGAAAACGAGGTCGTCACCCAAGATTTCGTCGTCTCGGGCGTCGTGTACGACGACGATCGGGCCGCCAAGATATGGTACAAGATAGACAACAACCCAGAGACCGAGATCGCGGCGACCACCGGCTACTCGATACCGGTCGCCCTGCGTACCCTGACGGACAACGAGCACTCGGTGACGGTTGTCGCCGAGGACGTGTACGGTGTTCGCGGCAAACCGGTGACCCGCAAGTTCCGCGTCTCGCTCGAGGAACCGAAGGCGCAGGTGCTTAAGCCCTCGTTCGAGGAAACCCGTCGCGGCATAATCGAGATATCAGGCGTCGCCTCGGACAAGAACGGGGTCGCGCGCGTGCAGGTCTCGATCGACAACGGCAACTCGTTCAACGACGCCGTGGGCACGGAGTCGTGGAAGTACTCGTTCGATACCCGCATCGTGCAGGACGGAACGCACGTGATCTTCGTGAAGGTATGGGACAAGTACGAGATCGAGGGATTCTACTCGAGCCTCGTCAACATCGACAACACCGCCCCCGACATCAACCTCGAGATGCCCCTTGACGGGGCAAAGACCGTCGGACCGCTGTTCGTGTCAGGGCAGACGACGGACAACATCAGCTTGAAGACGGTGACCGTGAGCCTTCGCAGCCTCGAGGGCGCGCGGGTGCCTGCTGAGTTGTCGCTGATTAAGATGCCCGCGGACATCATCCTGACGAAACCGCTCGACCTTTCCGGCCTCGCGGACGGGCTATATAACATCGACGTTTACGGCGAGGACGCGGCGGGCAACGTGACTCGCGTCTCGCGTAACGTGATCCTCGATAAGAAGGGCGAGCGAAACCGCATCGAGTGCCTGTACCCGCTCAACGGGCAGCATCTGCAGGGCTCGTTCAACCTATATGGGCGCGTGTACGCGACCGATCCCCTCGAGTCCGTGACGCTCTACGTGGACGGGACGGCGGCGGGTACTGCCGAGGTGTCGAAGACCGGGTATTTCAGGTTTAACCTCACGAACGAGGGTCTCGCGGCGGGCGGGCATAGCCTTGCGGTGCGCGGGGACTTCGGTTCGGGTCGCGTCGTGACCTCGGCCGATCGAGATATCGTGTACGCGCCGTCGGGACCGTGGGTGACGATCGACAACCTGGCGATGGGCGATTTCGCCTTTGAGCGTCCTTGGCTCGTCGGAAGCGCGGGATATGTCCTGACCCCGGAGGAGCAGGCGCTCCTTACGGACAAGAAGGCCGATAAGGACGCGCGGGCGGCGGTTGAGCGGAAGCGCGTCGAGTCCGTCGACATCAGCTTCGATAACGGCAAGACCTTCGCCGAGGTCGAGTTCGACGAGCAATGGCGTTTCCGGATCGAGACTCAGGACATGCTGCAGGGCTATCATTACATGATCGTCCGCGCCCATATGGCCGACGGCGCGACCGCGATCGCCAGGACCATTATCCAGATAGACAAGACGCAGCCCTTTATCCGGCTCATATCGCCGGGGGAGGGAGGTCGCTACAACCAGAGTCTCGAGTTCTCGGGTCTGGCGTCGGACGATATCTCCCTCGCCTCCGTGGGATACGCGCTCCGCAAGGGAGATAAGTCCTCGTATGAAGTCCCCGGGTTCATACAGGGTCTGTACTTCGATGCGCACTTCTGGGGCGCCACCCTTTGGGATATCGGCGTCGGGTTGACCTTCTTCGGGGACAACGTCAAGCTGCAGCTGCAGTTTGGCCAGTTCACCCAGTCGCAGTGGGAAACTTTCATGTCCGAGGAGATGCGCTACGGCGGTAACGTGATAGGGGCCAAGCTGCTCGCGAACGTGTTCTACCTGCCGTTCGCCTACTTCGCGGGGCCCGATTGGTCGTGGCTCTCGGCGAACATCGCCCTTGGGGCGAACTTCTCGCTGTTCACGGAGACCCAAAGCGGAAAGGCGCAAACCCTGTCCGCCGTGCTAGCGCAGATCGAGTTCCCGCGTGTTACGCTGCCGAAGCGCAAGATGTTCAGGACCTTCTCGCTCTATACCGAGGTCCAGCTTTGGTTCGTGCCTACGGACGTGTCCTCAAACGAGGTCTCGATTAAGTCGCTCATCCCGCACATTACGGGCGGCTTGCGCATGAACGTGTTTTAATTAATCCATTGGTCCCTGCGCGCCCAGACTGGCGCAGGGACCTTTTCTCGCCTTGCGAAGTCCCGGAAAAAAAACGATACTAAGTTGATGGATCGAAGTAAAGTCAATCGGGCTTCCTTCGTGGGCGGCGCCAAGCGCCTGGGTTTCCAAGTCGATCTCGTCGACTCGGATTACTCGAGGGGGCTTATACGCGGGGCGCGCGCCTATTGCGAGGCGCACGGTATTTCCCTCCTGGTTTTCGCCGGCCGGTCGTTCGGTTGGCCCTATGGTTTCGAATATCAGAATACCGCGGTGTACGGTCACGTGCGGGGCCGGAACCTCGACGGCCTCGTTATCGTTACCGGCACGCAATGCAACTACGTCGATCCAGAGGAGTTTAAGGCGTATATCGATTCCCTCGCGGGCATGCCGGTGGTGAGCGTGGCA
>JAKPSR010000392.1 GCA_029571425.1 Spirochaetota bacterium
CGACGAGGCGCGCGAGGCTCTTCGCTCTCGCGTGGATCGGCGGGTCGCCATCCTGCCCACGCAACTCGACCCCCTCTCGGTGCGGCCGGAAAAGCTCGAGGCGCGCGGCATGGATTTCCTCGGAAAGGTGAGGATCGCCGAGTACGCCGTGCTCACGGCGAGCCTTCTCGAGATCGTCCTCGACGAGAAGGAAGGCCAACGCCGCGTGCTTGGCCGACCCGTGTCGACGGATAAGAGATCGGGCGACGCGACGGTGAAACTCGTCGTCGAGCCCGACCAGCGCGTCGAGGAGGTTTCCCTCGGGCGCGCGACCCTCGTGCGGCGAATCCGCGGGTCGATTTTCGCCGAGGGTGGCCCTGGGTCGTGATTACGAGCGCCACGGGTCGCTCTCCTTACGCGTCAAACCCCTTTCTCATTGCAAAACCGCCGGTTGTCGATTATCATATATTTTGTTCAGTATCGGGAAGGCAGGTAAGACCATGCGCGTCATCATCAAGGAAGACTACGCGACTTGCGCGGAGTGGGCGGCCAACCACATCATGCATCGCATCAACGAGCATGCGCCGACCGAGAAGAACCCCTTCGTCATCGGGCTTCCCACCGGCTCGACCCCTCTCGGCGTATACAAGGAGCTGATACGCCTTTATAAAGCGGGGAAGGTGAGTTTCAAGCACGTCGTAACCTTCAACATGGACGAATACCTTGGCCTCGATAAAAGCCACCCGCAGAGTTTCTACCGCTTCATGACCGATAATTTCTTCTCGCATGTGGACATGAACTCGGCGAATGTCCACTTTCTTGACGGGATGACGGGAAACCCCGAGGCCGAATGCCGCGCCTATGAGGAAAAGATGGACTCTTTCGGGAAGGTGCATCTCTTCATGGGCGGGGTCGGTGCGGACGGGCACATCGCCTTTAACGAGCCCGGGTCGTCCCTCACCTCGCGGACGCGTCTCAAGACCCTGACGCAGGACACCATTATCATGAATTCCCGCTTCTTCGGCGGCGATCCCGAGCAAGTGCCCCAAAAGGTCCTAACCGTCGGGGTCGGCACGATCATGGACGCCGAGGAGGTCTTGATCCTCGCCTCCGGGTACACCAAGGCGCGCGCTCTCCATCACGCCATCGAGGAGGGCATTAACCACATTTGGACGATCAGCGTCCTTCAAATGCATCGAAGGGCGATTATTGTCTGCGACGAGGACGCGACCGACGAGCTGAAAGTCGGGACCGTCCGTTATTTCAAGGATATCGAGGCGAAGAACCGCCGGGATTACTAATCCTCCCTTTACAAACGCGCTAGTATATTGTATGTTTTGGTTGGTTGAAACCGTCAATTAACTAAGGAGAACCTATGAAATTCGGCCATTTTGACGACGCGAACCGCGAGTACGTCATCGAGACGCCGCGGACCCCCTATCCCTGGATCAACTACCTTGGGAACACCCAGTTCTTCTCGTTGATCTCGAATACCGCCGGTGGATATGCTTTCTACACCGACGCCCGTCTCCGGCGCCTGACCCGATACCGCTACAACGACGTGCCCCTCGACAACAACGGGCGCTACTTTTTCATCAAGGACGGCGACGTCGTGTGGAATCCCGGCTGGAAGCCGATGCGCGTCGAGCTCGATTCCTACGAGTGCCGACACGGTTTCGGGTACTCGAAGCTTTCCTCGTCCAAGAACGGGGTGAAGGCTGACGTTCTGTACATGGTGCCGAACGGCGAGAACGCCGAGGTGCAGATGATCACCTTGACGAACGCCTCGTCCGGGAAGAAGGACCTATCCCTCGTCTCCTACGTCGAATGGTGCCTCTACAACGCCCTCGACGACACGACCAACTTCCAGCGCAACTTCTCCACCGGCGAGGTCGAGGTTGAGGGCAGCGCGATCTACCACAAGACCGAGTACCGCGAGCGGCGGAACCACTTCTCCTTCTACTCCGTCAACGCGAAGCTTGACGGCTTCGATACCGACCGCGAGACCTTCCTTGGCCTGCACAACAACTACGACGCTCCCGATACCGTGATGTCCGGGAAGAGCGGGAACTCCGTCGCGGACGGGTGGTCCCCGGTCGCCAGCCACCGGCTCAACGTCAGCCTCGCCGCCGGCGAGTCGAAGACTTTCATCTTCGTCCTCGGCTACGTCGAGATGCCCGAGGATAAGAAGTGGGGCGTTGCCGGCGCCGACCACAAGCAGACGAACCCCTCGATGCGCGTGATCAACAAGGAGAAGGCTATTGCGCTCCAAAAGCGCTTCGAGACGCCGGCCCAGGTCGAGGCTGCCTTTGCCGACCTTAAGCGCTTCTGGGACGGGCTCCTCTCGAACTTCACCCTGAAGACCGGCGACGAAAAGCTGGATCGGATGGCGGTGTGGAACCAGTATCAGTGCATCGTCACCTATAACTTCGCCCGATCGGCGAGCTACTTCGAGAGCGGGATTGGCCGCGGCATCGGATTCCGCGACACGAGCCAGGACATGCTCGGCGTCGTGCACCAGATACCGGCTCGCGCGCGCGAGCGGCTCTTCGACGTCGCCTCCACCCAGTTCGAGGACGGCTCGGCCTATCACCAGTTCCAGCCCCTGACGAAGCGCGGAAACGCCGACATCGGCAGCCACTTTAACGACGATCCCCTGTGGCTCATCCTCGGCGTCGGTGGCTACGTTCGCGAGACCGGCGACGTCGACTTCCTCAAGGAGATGGTGCCCTTCGACAATAGCCCGACTAAAAAAGCGACGATGTTCGAGCACCTTAAGCGCTCATACCACTACACC
>JAKPSR010000396.1 GCA_029571425.1 Spirochaetota bacterium
CGGTCATCGCGACGACCGAGCGGATGTTCGCCGCCATCTCTTCCATGGCGGCGGCCGTGCCGTCGGAGAAGCGCTTCTGGTCCTCGATCGCGCGCCCGACCGCCGTGGCGGCCTCGCGGAAGGAGGCGAGCGCGGCGGTGAGCCCGCGGGACGACTCGGCCTCGGTCTCGAGCGAGCGCGAAAGGACGGCGACCGACTCGCCCGCGCTCGCGGACATGGCCTCCGCCTCGCCGAGCACGCGGTCGATCGAGTGCGCGACGTCGCGCGCCTCGGCCGCGGCCGAGGTGATCCTCGCCGCCATGTCATGAAACCGCGAAAGGAGTCGGTTGACGAGCTCGGCTTGCTCGCCGTACTCGTCCATCGCGCGGAGGGTTAGTCGTTTGCGCAGGTCGCCCTCGCCGTCGAGGACGTCCCGGAGCCGCGCGCTCGTCGCGCGCATCTGGTCGCGCACCTCGAATGCGGTCGTCGCGTGGACCAAGAGGGCGACGCAAGCCGCGAACAGGGCGTTGAGGATAAACACGATCGCCTCGCGCCTGCCCCAGCCGGCGGGGTCTTTCCACGGCGGGATGACGTCCGCGGGGTCGAATCCGGGCCGCGCGAGGACGCCCGGCACATAGTGCGCGAGCCCGGTCAGGAACGCCTCGTCGCCGACGACCGCTTCCGAGTCGCCGTCAGCCTTCGTGGCGAGTGTCGCGAAGGCGAAGCCCTCGTACCGGGAAAGGATCTGCGCGTTGAACTCGACGAAGGTAAGCGCGTAGACGACGAGTATGACGCCGACGATCACCTGACGGGCGCTTTGGCTCACCTCTCGTCGACGGTTTCCGATCTCGCGCAGGTTGAGCCGGTCGCGAAGCTCGCCGAAGGCGATGTTCGAAAGCGACGATTGCGACGCGGCGAACACGCAGCTCCCGGCGAGGTTCGACAGCAGGATGAGCATGCGGTAGGGTGAAAGGAGCCCGCGCGCCCCGTCCTCGATCAGTACCAGGATGACGTAGCCGAGGACGAAGCCGACGATGTTAAGCGCGTAGATGATCCCGGCGAAGCCGAGAATCCTAAGGCGCGTGCGCTCCGCGGTGATCGGGTCTATGGTCTCGCCGGCCCGGAGCCGCGTAAGGGTTCTCTCGAGCGGCTTGGCGAAAAGGTAGAGGAGCCCGCCGCACACGATCATCGGCGGGAGGACGTACATGACGATAAAGTTAATGACGTAGGGCGCGAGGTCGGCGAGGGTCGTGATGCCCAGTATCGCGTTGTCGCGAAAGTACGCGACCACCTGCATGACGACGTAGACGATGAGGATCATGCCTATCGAGTTGCAGGTTACGCGGACGGCGAGGTGGTTCTTCTGCATAGTTCAGTATAACATAAAAACGCGCCGCGGTGCTTCAGTAGCCGAGGCGCTCCCCGACGACGATGACGGTGAAATCGCTGAGCATGGGCCTGCGCCGCAACACGGAGTATATTCGACAGATTCTCGTTTCTTGTCGGCAATCGACGCAGACGCCAGTCTCGACGCAGGGATTCTTGTAAGCGAGGCGCTTGTTGTTCATCGGCGATGCGACGAGCCGGGCGCGCGACTCGGCCTCGGCGACGTCGGCGACGATCTTGTTATGACCGACCACGACGACCGTCTTCTTCGGCCCGAAGGTAAGGGATGCGACGCGGTTGCCGGTCGCGTCGACGTTGAAGAGTTCGCCGGTTAAGGTAAGGGCGTTCGAGCTTGAGAGGAAGAGGTCGCTCGTGAGCTCGGCGCGCATGGTCGCCATCTTTTCTTCCGGGCTTAGGCCCGGCGTCGAGTGGTCGACGATCTTGCCGCCGCGCGCGGCGACCCGATCCTTGATCCCGATCTCGCGGAGGCTGGTCGATCCGCCTATCCCGACGACCATGCCGGGCGAGACGAGCCGCTCGATCCAGTCCGCGGCGTCCTTTCCCGTGGGAAGGTAGATAGCCTCGAACCCGTTTTTCTTAAGGGCCTCGACCGCCCGCGTGGCGAGGGCCTCGGCGTGCCATGTTTCGACTGCGTTCATGGTATCAGTAAAGCATACCCCGTCGATTTTGGGTAGCATGTTTCGTCCCGTAGCAATTTGCTTGCCTCCTCGGGGAAAATAGTACAAAATGGATGGACCAGGAGGGCGTCATTGGGCATCGGTAGGCTCGTCAGAAACCGGCTTTTTCTCGCGATCAGGCTTTCGCTCGCTTTCTCGATCATAGGCAACGTCGTCGTCGCCCTGAGGATGGCATTCGGGGACGCCGACGCCTCGGGCGTCGAGATTGCGCGTGAGCTTGCCGAGCGGATGGAGTTCATCATCTGGGGGGTCGTCACCTTCATCCTCACCTTCGGGTCGGAATACATCGAGCGACGCGAGCGCATCGACCTTCCCGACATCCTCGAAGTGGTCATCGTCCTGTTCATCTTCGCCGGGCTTTTCCTGAGCGTTCGCTACAAGCTCTACTATCGCTTCTTTTGGTGGGACGACCTTCTGCACACGATCTCGGGCGTCATCATCGGGTTCATCGGCTTCATCGTCATCTACCGGATCAACTATCGGTACTCGATGGACATCAGCCCGCTTCTCGTCGCGATCTTCTCGTTCACCTTCGCGGTTACCCTCGGCGTCGTGTGGGAGATACTGGAGTTCGCCTGCGACGTGGTCCTCGGGAGCGCGCACCAAAAATGGAATCTCCCGCCCGACGCCATGCTGTTGGGACGGTCTTATCAGGGCAGCGGGCTTCGGGACACGATGTCCGACCTCATCGTCGACAGCGTCGGCGCCCTGATCACCTCGTTCATCACGTACTGGATGTACAAGCACCGCAAGCGGAAAACCCTCGCCGATATGCGCCGCATCATGCCTGAGCTCGTCGGCCCGGGCATGGATCCCGAATTTCCGCGCCGGTCTCGTCCTTGCGCGGCCGCCTTGGCCGCTTCGCGCGTCGCGAAGCGCGTCGCGCGCTCGTCCCCTCTGGTTCTTGAGTTGAAGGAGGTGTGGTGCAAAATCTATTCATGAAACCATATGTCGTTGCCTGCATCGCCGCTTTCGCCGTCGCGTGCGCCTCGGCGCCCGTTCCGCTGGAGCCGTCGGGGGTCATCACCGCCTCGGTGGACGAGGCTTGGGGCGAAGTCGTTCACGATGGCCTATACCGCGTCCAGAGTAATACCTGGAACGCCGCGAGGGCCGGGGCCGGTTCATCCCAGCGCGTGTTCCTTCAGGACGTTGGCGGACGGGAGGCCTTTGGCTGGTCGTGGGATTGGCGCAACGCCGGCACGGACTACGTCCTCGCGCAACCGCAGGTGATATTCGGCTTGAAGCCCTGGGAGGCTCGCTCTGGCGATCCTCTTCCTTGGACCCAGCGCGCGGGCAACGCGACCCTTGAGGTCGATTTCCGCGCGCGCGTTCGGGTGACCGGCGCGTACAACATGGCCTTTACCGTCTGGGCGTTCATGGACGCCGCCCACCCGAAGGAATCGATCGTCAACGAGATCATGATATGGAACGACGCGCGCGGGCTCGTCCCCGCGGGAAGCCTTCTCGAGGTCGTCGAGATCGACGGGCGCGAGTGGCGCGCGTACGCTCGGCGCGGGCATGTCGACGATTCGGGGAGCTCGAGCCAGAAGTGGACCTACGTCGCCTTCCAGGCAGTCGAGTCGTTTCATGAGGGGACGCTCCGGGTGAGGCCTTTCTTCGATTACCTGATCTCGCGTGGTTTACTCGCGCCGGACGCGCTCTTCTCGAGCGTCGAGTGGGGAAACGAGGTAGTCCGTGGCCGCGGGATAACTGAGGTCGACGAGTACGAGGTTCGCCTTCGGTAGCGACTCGGCGTTGTCCGAGTTAGCGTCGAGGCACTGCGGGAAGGGGTATCTCGTCGCGGGTGATCACGTCTTCGCGGACCATGAGTCGCGCGGCGCCCGTGCCCGAGACGAGGGCATGATGCTCGGAAGTCCCGTTCCCGTTGTCCCAATCGTGCCAGGCGACCCAGTAGGCGATCGCCGGGTAATCCTTCAGAACCCGGTCCGCGTAGCCGTTCCCGTCGAAGTTTCCCGCGAGGGCCTTGCGTCCGCCGATCGTGGAACCGTACTCGGCGAGGGCGACTGGCTTCCCGAACGAGCGATAGGTCTCGTAGTCGGCGACGCGAAGCGAGTCGGCGTACACCGTCCCCGCGACGACGTCGACGTCGTCGTCGCCCGGGTAGCACGCCTCGGGCGGAAGGACGCCTTTCTCGCGGCGGTCGGCGAAGGAACAAGGGGCATACACCCAAAGCAGGTTATGGAGACCGCGCTCCTCGGTGAGGTAGCGGCGCATCTCCCTCCAGAGCGCGCGGTACGCGTCCCCGGCGTTCGGCGACCCATCGTTCCCCCACCAAAACCAGAATCCATTCATCTCCTGAAGCGGTCGCCATAGGACGACGACCCCCGCGTCCTGAAGCTCGCGAAGCGCGTCGGCGACCCGGCCGAGCTTACGCCGCCACGCGGCGCCCGCCTTCGTCGAGGGATCGAGAAGGTCTTGAAGGTGCACGGCATTCGTCCCGTCGGGCCGGACTCGAGTGTCCGTCCACGAGCCCGCTCGCGTCGCGATATCCGTCTCGTCGTTCGCGAGCGGGTTGTGCGGCGACCAATTGATGGTAACGAGGCCGCCGGCCCTCCAGTGCGCGATGAGGATGGCATTGCACCGCGCGAGCTCGGTGGGGGTGAATATCCTGTCGTGCTCGTAGTCGAC
>JAKPSR010000400.1 GCA_029571425.1 Spirochaetota bacterium
CCGCGAGGGCGCTCGCCGTCATGTCCCAGCCAAGGCAGGGATCGGTGACGGAGAGGCCGTATTTGAGGTCGGCGGGATCGGGCGATATCGGTTGACAGCCGGTCTCGAGGTAGCTCTCGATCATGCAGCCGCACAGGGGCAGCAGGGGATGGTCCTCGTCGTTGCGAAGGCGAATCGTCTCAAGCAGGACGCCAATCTGGTTCTCCGGCATCTTCTGCGAGTTCCCGTGCGAGCAGTCGACGATGATCGAGGGGCGGATCCCCGCCTTCTTGAGCAGGGTGATCGCCGACGAGACGGACTCGCGGTCGTAGTTCGTGCCGTGCCGCCCGCCGCGGAGGATCAGGTGGCTATCCGGGTTGCCGAGGGTTTGCATGATGCACGCCTTGCCGTCGCGCGTGATGCCGATAAAGGCGTGGCTTTGGCGCGCGGAAACGATCGCGTTGACCGCGATCTGCACGTCGCCGTCGGTCGCGTTCTTGAAGCCGACGGGCATCGAGAGCCCCGAGGCCATCTCGCGGTGCGTTTGGCTTTCCGTAGTGCGCGCGCCGATCGAGGCCCAGCTGACGAGGTCGGAGGTATACTGCGGGACGATGGGGTCGAGCATCTCGCTACCGGCAGGGACGCCGAGCTCGTTCACCCCGATCAGGACCTCGCGCGCGAGCCTGAGGCCACGCGCGATGTCGGAGGTGCCGTCGAGCCCGGGATCGACGATTAGGCCTCGCCACCCGACGGTGGTGCGCGGCTTCTCGAAATACACGCGCATCACGATGCACATCCGGTCCGCGTAGAGGGCGCGAAGCTCGGCGATGCGGCGAGCGTACTCGAGGGCGGAGGCGGGATCGTGGATCGAGCACGGCCCGACGACGACGAGGAATCGATCGTCCTCGCGGCGGAGTATGCGCTGAACTTCCTCGCGCCCGACGATCACGGTTTGCGCCGCCTTCTCGGTGACCGGCACCATCTCCGCCATTCCCTCGGGGGAGACCAGCGCCTGCGCCTCCAGGATGCGCACGTCGCGTATTCTATTATCGTTCATATCCTATCGCCTACCGTCTTACTAGAATCGTTCCCACGCCGAACGGACGCCGTCCAGCAGTTCCATCACCATAATGGAATCGTCCCATGTTTGTACAGTGCTTTCGATTCGCCCGGCCAGAAGGCAATCCTCTACCTCGCGCACCTCGTACTCGTAGCCGTTGCAGTCAAACGGGGCGTCGAATCGCTCGCGCTCTCGCCCCTCGTGGTCGAGGAGGACGGCGCGCTGGGCCATCCAGAAATAAGGCAATCGAATCGCCCCGGTCTCGCCGACCGCGACGGCGCCTCGAAGGTCCTCGATCGGGGCAACGGCGATCCCGCTCCAAAGGTCGGCGCGCAGTCCGCCAGAATACGCCAGGGTAATTCGATTCGAAAGGTCGACCCCGGTCGGCGCGGGTTCCATAACGGCGCGAATAGCATCCGGCTTTCGTTTCCCGGCGAAACAGGTGGCAAAGGTGATCGGATATATGCCGATATCAAGGAGGGCGCCCCCACCGAGTGCCGGGTCATGGAGTCGGCTCGCGGGATCAAAGGGCGCGTCGAGCGAAAAGTCGGCGCGAAGGTACCGAAGGGGACCGATGCGACCGGAGGAAGCCCATTCGTGGGCTTTTCGGAACGAGGGGTTGAATTTCATCCACATCGCTTCCATAAAAAAGCGTCGCTCGGCCCGCGCGGTCTCGATTACGGGGCGGACGTCCGCCAGCGCGAGTCCAAGGGGTTTTTCGCAAAGAACGGCTTTCCCCGCGCGAAGAGCCGCGATGGAGAGCTCGGGATGGGAGTTATGCGGGGTAGCGATGTAAACGGCGTCGATCTCAGGATCCCGGAAGAGGGCCTCGTACGAGCCGTACGATACGGGAACGCCCCATTTCTGGGCAAAGGAGGCGGCTTTATCGCCGTCCCGCGAGGCGACGGCCCGAAGCTCGCTTCGGCCGGTTCGAGCGGCTTCGTACCGCAGAGCCCGGGCAAATGTCCCGGCAATGCCCCCCGTCGCGACGATTCCCCAGCGAATGACGTCCATAGTGCCTCCTTTCGCGGCCCTCGGCGGGTAAAAACAGGCGAAAAATCGTTGCCGCGCTCCCCGTTTTTCGGTATTTTATAGGGTAAGCCCGTTCGTGGAAAGGGCCGTATCCCTTTTTTCAAAATACCCCAGAGGTAGATCCATAAAGGAGAAAGACAAAGATGGCAAAGCAGCTGATGTTTAACGAGGAAGCCCGTAAGAAATTGCTTTCTGGCGTTGAACAGATCTCCCGCGCGGTCAAGGTGACCCTCGGGCCGAAGGGCCGGAACGTCCTGCTCGACAAGAAGTTCGGCGCACCCACCGTCACCAAGGACGGCGTCTCGGTCGCCAAGGAAATCGAGCTCGAGGACGCGTACGAGAACATGGGCGCCCAGCTCCTGAAAGAGGTCGCGACCAAGACCAACGATGTCGCCGGAGACGGTACCACCACCGCGACCGTCCTCGCCTACTCCATGGTCCGCGAGGGCCTCAAGGCGGTCGCCGCCGGCATGACCCCGATCGAGCTGAAGCGCGGCATCGACAAGGCCGTCGCCCTCGCCGTCGAGGAGATCAAGAAGAACTCCAAGGAGATCAAGGGATCCGACGAGGTCGCGCACGTCGCCTCCGTCTCGGCCAACAACGACGAGGAGATCGGAAAGATCCTCGCCGACGCCATCGAGAAGGTCGGCAAGGACGGCGTCATAACGGTCGAGGAAGCGAAGACGATGGACACCACCACCGACTTCGTCGAGGGTATGCAGTTCGACCGCGGCTACATCTCCCCCTACTTCGTCACCGATCGCGACCGGATGGAGACCGTCTTCGACAATCCCTACATCCTGATCCACGACAAGAAGATCTCCAACATGAAGGACATGCTGCCCCTGCTCGAGAAGATCGCGCAGTCCGGCCGCCAGCTCCTGATCATCGCCGAGGACGTCGACGGAGAGGCCCTCGCGACCCTCGTGGTCAACAGCCTCCGCGGCACCCTGAAGACCTGCGCGGTCAAGGCTCCCGGCTTCGGCGACCGCCGCAAGGCCATGCTCGAGGACATCGCCATCCTGACCGGGGGCGAGGTCATCTCCGAGGAGCTCGGCCTTAAGCTCGAGAACACCGACATCAGCCAGCTCGGCCAGGCGAAGAGCGTGAAGATCGACAAGGACAACACCACGATCATCGACGGCGCGGGCAAGGCTAAGGACATCAAGGATCGCGTCGCCCAGATCAAGGCGCAGATCGAGGAAACCACCTCGGACTACGACAAGGAGAAGCTCAAGGAGCGGCTCGCGAAGCTCGCGGGCGGCGTCGCCGTGATCAACATCGGCGCCGTCACCGAGGTCGAGATGAAGGAGAAGAAGCACCGCGTCGAGGACGCCCTTTCGGCGACCCGCGCCGCCCTCGAGGAGGGCATCGTCTCCGGCGGTGGCCTCGCGTTGATCCAGGCAGCCAGCGCCCTCGAAAAGGCCGACATGACCGCCCTTTCCGACGACGAGAAGGTCGGCTTCAAGATCGTGCGCCGCGCCCTCGAGGAGCCGATCCGCCAGATCGCGGAGAACGCCGGGGTCGACGGAGCGGTCATCGCCGAGCGCGCCAAGGGCGAGAAGAAGGGCGTCGGGTTCGACGCCGCGAAGATGGAGTGGGTCGACATGATGAAGGTCGGGATCATCGATCCCGCGAAGGTCACCCGCTCGGCCCTGCAAAACGCCGCGTCGGTCGCCAGCCTCCTCTTGACCACGGAGTGCGCGATCACCGACATCCCCGAGAAGAACCCGCCCGCCATGCCTGCCGGCGGCGGTGGCATGGGCGGAATGGACGGCATGTATTAATCGCTACCGCGATTAATACATGCTCGGAGAAATGCCGGGAACCGGCATTTCTCCACGGGATGTATTGATTTGAAGCATATCGCTTGATCAGCGATACGATGGGCCGCCCAAGAGGGCGGCCTTTTTTTGCGCACAAGTCCGTTGGTACATTATTTTCCTTGACGCCTCCTATTTAGAGACATATAATGCACTCGACTATTGTAAAATCTATGTAAACTATTCAAGGATACAACAATGAACCAGGCATTACGTCCCGTGGTCACCGTAATCGAGAGTAAGTGCGTCAACTGCCATCGATGCATCGCCGTTTGCCCAGTAAAGATGGCCAATGACGGCTCGGGATCATCGGTGAAGATCAACAGCGACCTGTGCATTGGCTGCGGGGAATGCATCGGCGCATGCACGCACGGGGCGCGCGTCGGCATCGACGACACGGAATCGTTTTTTGACGACCTTACGGCCGGGAAGCGCATCGTCGCGATCGTGGCGCCGGCCGTCGCCTCAAGCTTCCCCGACCGATACCTTCAGTTAAATGCGTGCCTGGCGACCCTTGGGGTCGTCGCGATATTCGACGTGAGCTTCGGCGCCGAGCTTACCGTCAAGTCATACCTCGAGTATATAAAGAATAAAAAACCCGCGACGGTAATCGCGCAGCCCTGCCCTACCCTCGTCTCCTTCGTCGAGACGTATCGGCCAGAGCTTATCCCGTTCCTCGCCCCCGCGGACAGCCCGATGGTCCACACGATGAAGATGGTTCGCGAGTGGTACCCAAACCTCGCGGACTGCCGAATGGCGGTCCTATCCCCCTGTTACTCGAAAAAGCGGGAATTCGACGCGACCGGGTATGGCGACTACAACGTGACCTTTAAGTCGCTC
>JAKPSR010000414.1 GCA_029571425.1 Spirochaetota bacterium
CCGAGAAATTTCGCCTCGCTATATATGCGCCGATAGTTCTCATCCATGCCGATAGTAACGACGAATGCGTTGACGTACCAGGTATCCACGCTCCCTGAGGATGAATACTTAACATCATCGTCAGTGTCCTCGATAACATCCCAATCAAAGGCATTGTCGGCGTCATTGTTCGAACCGGAAGTACGAAAAGGAACACCCCATCCTAAATCGACGTCGTTCTCGAGTATGTCCTCGGTATAGAACCCCGCTTGATAGTCCCCAGACTGGGAGTTCACGAGGCGGATTTTCACGAGCCAATTGGAGGGTTCCTTGGGTATAAGCGGCGGCGAAAGATCCTTATAGGCGGGGCCTGAGGCCCGAAGTCGTTGATAGCCAAGAGTTTCTTGCAAGTATCTACCGACGTTCGACGGGTCGTTTGTGTTTTTGTTGTCCACCAATGTAACGTCCGCGCTCGCATCAGAGGTCGAGTTAAAAATTTTATAATATACTTCAAACCCAAGAAAATACTCATCGGCGTCGTCAATATTGTCCTCGTCACGCGTTACGAAGCCATAATAGTTTGCCTCGTCGGACGATGCGTCGGTGGGATTATTGTCAATCGAATTCACCGGGTACAGGTACACGTAGTACTCGATCCCGCAGGCGACGAGGAAGCAGGCGGCGAAGGCGGCAAGAAGGCGGGCCGCCCCGCGCGGGCGCGTCATAGCTCGTCCACGAGCTCGTAGATCACGACGGGTCGGTTCTTCCCCTTTACCCGGATCGTGTCGAGCTCGCGGAAGACGAACCGGTCCTTGACGGCGGCGTAGGTGTACTCGCTGACGATGATCATCGTGCCGTATACCTTGTTCGTGCCCTCGAGGCGCGCGCCGAGGTTAACGTTGTCGCCCATCAGGGTGTAGTTCATCCGGCCCTCGGAGCCCATGTTCCCGACGGTCATGACCCCGGTATTGATGCCGATCCCGATCGCAAGGCGTCGCTCGGCTGGCCAGGACTCGTTGAGCTCGGCGAGCCGCGCGCGCTGCAGGAGGGCGCAGCGGCAGGCGCGGTAGGCGTGATCGGCGACCTCGATCGGCGCGCCCCAGAAGCACATGATCTCGTCGCCGACGTACTTGTCGAGGGTGCCGCCCGTCTCCAGGATGATATCCGTCATCGCGGAGAGGTACACGTTCAGGTGGCGGACGAGCTCCTGCGGGGTCAGTGTCTCGGAAAGGCTGGTGAACCCGCGAATGTCCGAGAAGAAGACGGTCAGCTCGCGGTCGATACCGCCGAGCTCCGGCGGATGGTCGATCATCTGCGCCACGACCTCCGGGCTCACGTACTTCCCGAACATCGAGCGGATCTTCCGCTTTTCCCTCTCCTCCGTGCTTGCCCGGTAGAGGACGATCGTCACGTACGACAGCAGCATGCCCGACAGGGGGGCGCTGAAATTAATCAGCAGGTTTTTCGTGTCGAAGAGGAGGGAGGCGACGACGAAGAAGGCCCCCGCGTAGAGGATGGAAAGCGGCAACGACCAGAGGTTTCGCATCCGGGCTGCGAGGAAGGAGACGAGCAAGATCGAGAAGGCTGTTATCAGGATACCCACCCACGACGGAGGCTCGCGG
>JAKPSR010000415.1 GCA_029571425.1 Spirochaetota bacterium
CTCGACGGCCTCGCGGTCGAGCTCGGCCACGCGCGCCATGATCTCGTCGTTCGCCGCGTCGAGGAGCCGCGAGCCGCCGAATGAGAGTTCGGCGGTGTCTATCTTCTCGGCTATCGCGGGATCGTTCGTCGCCCACACGAAGTTGAGGCTCGTCGAGGATCCTCCCGCTGCGCCGCCGGTAATGGTGGCGTAACGCGCCTCGGCGAGCGCGGCGATCTGCGTGGGAAGGAACCCGAGCTCGAGCAGGTTTTGGCTTGGCAGGTAGAACCGCGCGCCCGAGTTAAGGCTCTCGAGGAGGACGTGCACCCGCGACTCGAGGCCGCGGGCAAGAGTTCGTTCCTGGTTCGCCGAGAACCGAAGCCCGAGTGGGATCGACACGAGAAGGGTTACCGCGACGACGAGCGTCGTGGTGAAGAAGGCGAGCTTGAACCGGAGCCCAAGCCCACGTTTGCGGAGGGCGACCTCGCGTTTCTTTCGCTCTAGTGGCATGGCGACTCCTATGAGCAGTGCTTTCACTTCGGCTTGTATGAGTGCCCCGTCGCGTGCCGCGCCCGCGAGTCCGCGGACCGAGACGGCGAGGAGGACGAGGGCGAAGACGACGACGATCAGAGGAATGACGTACTCGGCCCGGAAGGCGGACGGGCCGCGCGGGCCCACGGCGCGCCACGACGGGATGAATTCCTCGCGGAAGTCCCCGAACTTCACGGTGCCCTGGGCGCTGACCGCGAGCGGCGCGGGGGCGTTGTAGGCGCCGCGGGCGCGGTGCCGCAGGACGACGCGGTAACTCCCCTCGGGCGCGTCCCGAAGGCGAATGCCCGTGATGAGGCGGTCGTTCTGGACGACGAAGTCACCATCCTCGCGCGAGAGCTCGAGGTCCCAGGGCGTGCTTCCGTCCCGGTCCACGTATACCCGGTCGACGCCACCCTGGTCGGCGAACCCGCGCCCGACGACCGACAGGACGGTGTTCCCCGCTTCGTCCGTCGTCGCGTCGACGAATGCCACGTGGGTGTACGGCACGTACTTGTCGAGCGCGAGGAACCGAACCGCCGGCTCGCCGACGTTCCCGACGGAGTCGATGGCCGCGACCGATAGGGCGTAGATGCCGTCGTCGAGGTTGGAGAAGGACGCGGTGGTGCCAGCGGTCATCACCCGCGCCGGCGGGCGCTTCGTATCGAAACGGCGGGAGGCCGCGTCCTGAAAGGCGAAGAGCGACGGATCGGTTCCGGCGGCGCCCGAGAGGGAAGCGAGGAGGCGCATGGCCTCGGGACCGGCGAGATAGTCGAGGCTCCACGCGTAGCCGGCGACGTCGTCGCCTGAGGGCGGGTCCCATTCGGCGGAGAAGCTATTAGAGGCGAGATATCCCCGCGCATCGAGGGCTGGCTCGCGGATCGCGGGCGGCGCGGGCGGCGTCGTGTCGCGCACGTACTCGAGGTACTCGATCTCCGACCAGTTGCCGGCGTAGTCCCTGACGCGGACGCCGAGGAACCACGGCCCGTCATCGGGCGCCTCGAGATCCACGCGACGCGCCTCGGGAAGGTATTGGATGTCCTTCGGGACCTCGGGCCGGGAGCGCGGGGCCCACGCGTAGGAATAGCCCGCGATGTCCGAGGAATCGGCCGGCATCGTGACCGAGACGGAGACCCGCTCGGCCCTACTCCGCTTCCCGGCCTCGAACGAGAGCGCGCGGAGGATCGGCCTGTCGACCGCCTTGTCCGGGGAGAGTTGCACGAGGCGCTGCTCGCCGCGCGCCGTGGACTGCTGCCAGAATATCTCGAGGACTCCGTTGGCGATGACTGGCCGCGCGAACACGGCGTCGCGCACCGATCGCGAAAGGTCGGTCTCGGCCCAGAAAAGCCCTTCCTTGCGCGCCATGTACACGCGGTTCGCGCCGCTTCGGTTATCGAACCAAAGGACCGTCGGCTTCCCGTCGACCTCGACGACGTCGGGATCGTAGCAATATCCGTCGGCCGAGGATACGGCCTCAGGCTCGGATGAAAGGGCGCCGCGCCCATCGACGGTGGCGTGGTATATGCGGTATTTCTCGATGCCGGTGCGGGCGCGCTCCCACACGAGAGAGACGGTGCCGGCCACCCGGCGGAGGCGCGGCCGTTGATTGTGAAACTGCTCGAAACCGACGCCCGGCTGCCCTGGCTCCTGAAAGGTCGAGATCATCGAGGGGCTCGACCAACTCGACCCGGAGTCGGTGGAAACGGACGAGAAAAGCTGATAGGAAGAGCGGTTCGCGCCCGCGTGGAACGCCTGGAAAACGATGACGTCGGACCTGCCGACGGCCGCGTGAGCGGGAAGGAACGGTCGCTTCTTTCCGCTCGAGGGGGAGAACACCTCGAACGACGACCAGCGCCGGCCGTCCGAGGAGCGGGAATAGACGAGGAAGAAATTCTCCTCGGTGCCGCGCGTGGCGAACAAGAGATATCCCCCGTCGGCCCGCACGAATATCCTCGGCGCGAGGAGGGCCGAGGTCTCGTCCTCGATCTCGGTCGTCCCGAAGGTTTGCCCGAGGTCGGAGGACGAGTACACCGTCACGTTGCGCACGCTGGTGACCGCCGAGACGAGAATGCGCCCCGAGGGATCGACAGTCGCCGACGCGATGGAAGGGACATCGCCCGCATAGGGGATCGGCCCCGCGAAGCGCTCGCGGGTGAGCCACGTCTTACCGTCGAAGACCCTCGCGGAAAGCCAAATCACGCCCCCTTGAGCCGACGAGGGAACGGTTTCCTGCCAGAGGACTACGCTCACCGTGCCGTTGGTGGCCGTCGACGGGAAGCGGCCGTCGGACTCCGTGAGCTGGGCTGGACTGTCCCAATAAAAATCGCGGGCCGCGAGCGGGAGCGCCATGGCTAGGCAGAGCATGAAGATGAAGGTTCGGGCTGCGCGGCGGTTTTTCACAACTGTGAGTCTATCCTCTTTTTGAGTTCTTGTATCTTCGACGAATTCCTGTTCTTCGGGTCCTGCAGGAGCTGCTCGACGATGGCGGCGGCCGTGATCTTGTTCCCCTTTTGCAGCTCGGCGACCGCCTGCATATACTGCGCCTCGGCCTTCGCCGAAAGGACGGCTACCTGCTGCCCGCCGGACGAGCTTTGGATGCGGTCCTTCAGGTTGATCGCCTGCTGATTCTCCGGGTTGAGCTTGATCGCCTCGTCGAGCTGGATCACCGCGGCGGGGAACATGCTTCGGTTGTTCGAGTCGTAGATGCGCCGGGCCTCGCGCGTGAGCTCGGAGGAACGGGCGATATCCTTCGGGTTCGGCGGAGGTATCTTGATCTTCAGGAATATCTCGACCTCATCGATGAGCCGCTTGAGCCCCGGATAGTCCGGGTCGATTTGGTAGAGGTCGAGGAGGTCGCTATACGCCGTCTGCTGCTGGGTCCGGTAGTTCTCGCGGATATACTCGACCTTCTGCCGGAAGAACGCCTTGAACGCGTCGGCGTCGATAAGCTGGTCGATGCGGAGGGTCAGCTCGCCCGCGTCCTGGTTCAGCGGGTACACGAGCTGAAGCTGCTGCAGCCTCTCTTTCGCGCTTGCGAGCACCTCTATCGCCTCGGGCCGCTTGCCCGCCGCCATCAGCGCCTTACCCTGGGCGTAGAGCTGCCTGGCCATGCTGAGTATCTGGCTCATCTGCGGATAGAGCGGAGCCGAGACCGGTATGGTCCGCCCGGTCTTCATCGAGAGCGCTGTGTTGATGATCTCGAGCCAATTCGCGACCTCGAGGTTCGGCTCGACGTTGGTAACCGCCCAGCGGGCCTTCGCCTGCAAGAGGACCTGCTCGGCTTGGTCGAAGTTACCGATGTAGTACTGGTTCTTCCCCTTGACGAACAAGGATCGGACCTCGCGGACGACGGCGTCGTTCTCGATGCGGACGATGTCCGCGCCGAGCCGCTCGAGCTTGCGGTCGCTTTCCTCGCGGAGGGTCGGGGATTCCTGCAGGGCGAGCGCCTCGTTCATTTTCGCGCGCGAACGGGCAAGGTTGTCGCGGGCCGCCTGGAACTCACCACGCTTCAGCGCGGACTGCGATTGCGAGTAGCGGAGGTCGGCTTCCTGTCGGGCGAGGCTCGCCTGGAGGACGCGGGCGTTCGCGCGCGAAAGCTCGGCGTTCGCCTCGGACACGGCGCGATCGAGCGCGGCGACCGTCGCGTCGAGGGATGCGCGCGCGGATTGCACGTCGGGGTCGGCCCGAATCGTGGCGGGGAGCCGCGCGATCGAGGCGGACGAGGCGACGATCGAGGCGCGGTCCTTGGCGACGAGGGCCTTGAGGTTGGTGAGCTTCTTCGCCGCCTCCTCAGGATAATAGAGGGTAAGGCCCGTCTGGGGCGAGGGAACCCCGTCTATAAGAGAGCGCGCCTCGGAAAGGGCGGACGTGGCGTCGGCAACCATACCCTCGGCAGAGGAGGCTTGATAGGCCGCGGACGCGCGATACAGCGCCGTTTCCTCGGCGAGGATGTCGGCCAGAAGTTTCTTTTGATAGTCCGAAAGCTCGGCCATGTACACGGAGGAGGGAACCGGCGCGTTCGGGTCGCCCGCGGGGACGGTTGCTGATCCGGAATCGGCTGGCGCGGACGTCGTCGCTGGGCGAGGCACGGCCTTGAGAATATCCTCAAGCCGCTTCGCGAAAGCGGCGTAGGAGGCAAGTACGGGCGAGCCGGCGTTGCGGAGCGCGGCCGGTTCCGCCGCGGTGGGCGCGTAGGAGGCGACCTCGTCTCGGACTTTCCGATATGCACGATATAGACGCTCGGTCTCCTCAAGGCCCCGGATCGTCCGCTCGACCTGGGCGAAATCCGTCGCGCGCGCGACGACATCCCGCTTCCCGAAGCTATCGGGCCGATACGAGATCGGGCCGCCTATCCCGACTGCCCGTTGGCCAAGGCGAGCGAGCTGTCCCGCCTCTGGCAAGCCGGAATCGGGCGGCAAGGTATTCGTAGAGGATATTGCCTGATAGGTATCGAGCCATAGCCCGCGAATCCTTCGACCGGTCGCCTTCTCGACTCGATCGAGGCTGTCGTTCCATTGGGCGTCGATGGCCCCGAGCACGCCCTCGAAGCGACCGGAGGTCTTTCGCCCGAGGGTAAACCGATACGCGAACGGGAGGAAGGAGTTCTCGGTTTGTTCCCCGCTTTTCTTTTGAATCTCGGCGAACCGGTCCTCGAAATACCACCCTCGCTCGGCGAGGGCGTTTCGAGCCTTGACGAACTGGGCTAACTGCCCCTGTGCCTGGGCGAGCGCCCGTTCCGCCGTCTCCGTCTCACCTGCCGCGATGGCGGCCTCATAGGAGGCTAAGCTTGCCTCGAGACCCGCCTGCAGCGACTCGATGCCGGCAATCCCCCCCGTAACACCCGCGAGGGTCTCGTTGACCTTGGCGAGCAAGGGGGTATTCGCGTTCTCCTCGTCAAACTCAGCCTTATAGAACCCGTACCCCTCGGTGAATTTCCGGGCCGCGTCGACGAATCGGCGCTGGTCTATCAGGGCATTCCCGTCCCGCATGATTTCGTCGAATTTCGCGCGATAGTAGGTAAACTGGGCTGCTTCCTTCGTTTCGGCGATAAAATCCTGGGTCGACTGGTTTGGGTTCTTTTCCATCGTTTCCAGGGATTGGATCATCGTTAGCTTTTTCTCGTCGTTCGTCGGCTCATCGACGAGAACGTTGACGAGCGCTCCCGCCGTGTCGTTGTACTCCTCGCGCATGCGGATGATCTTTCGGATTCGGGCCTGGGCCCCGTCAAAATCCTCAGGATGCTCTTCCATGTAGTTCGTCAGCTCGAGGATGGCTAGGTTATAGTTTCGTTCCTTGATGAGACGGTCGACCTTCGGGAGTCCCACTTCGGGATTTCCGCCGGCAAAAAGGCTTGCCGCGACCATGAGAAGGGCGAAAAGAACAAGGACGATACGTTTAATTATCCATCCCCCCACGGGTACTACTCTATCCCCAACTTTATTTTTCGGCAGGCTTTTATGCCATTTCTAGTAAAAAACGGCGGAAAAATGTCGAAAAATACCATATACTCTAAGTATACGAGACGATCACGATGCAGTATAGAGTTCGCGCCCTGACAGCCTGTTTCCTCACCCTTGCGGCGTCTTTGATAGCCCCGGCGCGCCTCGCCGCCCTCGATCTATCGGATCCCTATATCTACCTTTCCGGGGTCTTCGACTCCCTGATAGACGACCACGAGGGAGAAACCGCCTTCCGCTCCCTGCTCATACCGGCCGGTGGCCGCGGCGAGGCGATGGGCTCCGCCTTCACCGCCCTCGCGAGCGACATCGGCTTTTTCGAGTCGAACCCGGCCGGCAGCGCGACGATGGAAAACACCGAGCTCGCCGTCATGCACAATAACTGGATCGCCGACTCCCGGCTCGAGACCCTCTCGTTCTCGCGGCGCTCAGACGTGTTCGGGTACGGCGCTTCCGTCCGCTGCTTCTACGTGCCGTTCACGGAGTATAACACCTTCGGCGAGCGCGTGTCCCGGGGCTACTACACCGAGACCTTCGCGACGCTGAACGTCTCGTACAACTTCCTCGCGGGATACTACTTCAAGGGAATCGCGACGGGGATGAACCTTAAGGTCGGCTTTCGCGGAATGCCCGACTTCTCGGACAACGAAGGCCGCGTTCAGGACGGGTCGGGATTCGAGCAATCGTCCTTCGCCGTGATGGCGGACATAGGGGCCCAGACCCGCTTTAACTTTCTCAAGATGTACAACTCGCGCGAGCCGAACTTCTTCCTGGGCTTCGCCGCGCGAAACCTCGGCCCCCCGATGAAGGGCGAGGCGATGCCGACGGTATTCGCGTTCGGGCTCGCGTACAAGCCCGCGAACCCCATCACCGTGTCGGGGGAATACCAGCAGCCGCTCAATCTCGTCGATCCCGCATCCTCCGGCCTTCCCTCGTTCGGCGCGGGGGTCGCGGTCGAGTTCGCGAATTTTTTCACCTTCTTGGGCGGCCTCCAGATCAAGGGAGCCAACCCGCGGCTCAGCATCGGCGGCGAGATAAACGTCAACGACCTGCAGTTCAACGTCAACTATACGCTCGACCTCACCACCCAGCTCGCCCTGCTCAACCGGGTAAGCCTCGCGGCGAAGATCAACCTCGGCGACCGCGGGCGCGCGGA
>JAKPSR010000433.1 GCA_029571425.1 Spirochaetota bacterium
GCCGCGTGGAGGAGTGTCGGCTGGCGCCCGTTCTCCGGGCCCTCGAGCGCCGCGCCGTCGTCGAGCAAAAGGGGCTCGGTCGCGCTGAGCGAAGGCGCAACATCGGGGGGATGATCGCCGTCTCGCGAGGCGCGCAGATCCCGCGACGGGTTATCGTCCTCGACGACGTGATGACGACCGGCTCCACGCTCGATGCCTGCGCTGACGCGCTGAAGGAAGCCGGGGTAGACGAGGTATACGGTCTTGTCCTTTTCTTCGATTAAGGCGGAACCTTGACATCTTTCCTTTCATATGCTAAATTCGTTAGTGAACAGTAATAATGCTTCTTCAATCGGGAGTCGTTCGAACGGCTCCTTTTTCGTATATGGGCGGTCGCCTCGCAAGCGGCGCTCGCCCACGGGAGTTGCAGGGTAGTGGAGTATACGGCGCCGGGAAAAGTCCCGCATTACGCGGATTGCGAGCCCCTCGTTTCTGGGCTCGGGTACCGCCTCGTCGAGTTCGCGGCGTATAAGCGAGCCGGGACCTGGCACGTTAAGGCCGTAATTACCTCCCCGAGCGGCGTCGGCATCGACGACTGCTCGCGCGTCCACCGCGCCCTCCTTCCGCGGCTCGAGGCCGTCCTCGCCACCCAAGACATGCACGTCGAGGTCGCCTCACCCGGGCTCGATCGCGTTCTTAAGGACGCGTCCGAATTCGCCTGCTTCGAGGGGAAGGAGGCGCGCGTGTGGGATACCGAGGTGTCCGACTGGGTGCGCGGTACCGTCGTTCGTTCCGACGAGTCGTCGGTAACCCTGTCGGTATCGGGCGAGGAGCGCTCCTTTCCCTACGGGCGCATCGCGAAGGCAAAGCTCGCCGACCGGGCCTAAGGGCCTTAGGCGCTTAAAGATACAACCGCCGAGGGAACCGTCGCGGGTTCCCCCGATCAACCTTAGTGGTAAGGAGACTGCTCATGTCCGCAGAAATGGCAGAGGCCATACGGCAACTCGTCCAAGAGAAGGGCATCGACGAGGATCTGGTGTTCCGGATGATCGAGGACACCCTCAAGGCCGCCTATAAACGAAAATACGGCACGAACGAGAACGCCGTCGTTACGTTTAACGACGAGCATACCGACGTGTCCATCTACTCGAAGAAGACCATCGTCGACGGGGTGTACAACCCCGTACTCGAGATAGAGCTCGAGGAGGCCCTTGAGCTCGATCCCGACTGCGAGGAGGGCGACGAGCTTCTTATCGAGGTCGATCCCCGCGAATTCGACCGAATCTCGGTCCAGTCCGCGAAGCAGACGGCGCACCAGTCGATCCGCGACATACAGAAAGACAGCCTCTACTCGGAGTACAAGGACAAGGTCGGCGAGATCATCATCGGATACTACCAGCGCGAGCGCAACGGTAACATCTTCGTCGACCTGGGAAAGGTCGAGGGGATCATGCCGAAGAAGTTCCAGTCCCCCCGCGAGACCTATCGGCAAAACGACCGCATCAAGGCCCTTATCACGGAGGTCAAGAAGGCCCCCGCCGGCCTCCAGGTCGTCCTCTCGCGCACCGACCCGGACTTCGTGCGCCGCATCATGGAGCTCGAGGTTCCCGAGATCTACGACAAGACCGTGGAGATCCAAAAGATCGTCCGCGAGCCCGGCTACCGCACCAAGGTCGCCGTCTACTCGAACCGCGAGGACGTCGATCCCGTCGGCGCCTGCGTCGGCCTCAAGGGCGTGCGCATCCAGGCGGTGATCCGCGAGCTTGAGGGGGAGAAGATCGACGTCCTTAAGTACGATCCCGACCCGCGCGTCTTCATCCGGAACGCCCTGTCGCCCGCCGAGGTCAACGAGGTCGTCATCGTGGACGAGACGAAGAGGGTCGCCCTCGCCGTCGTCTCCGAGCCGCAATTCTCCCTCGCGATCGGCAAGCAGGGACTCAACGTCCGCCTGGCGAACCGGCTCGCCGACTGGAGCATCGACGTAAAGACCGACGAGCAATTCGCCGAGATGGACCTCTCCGCCGACTCGCGGAAGGCCGCTCGCGACCTCTTCTCCGACGAGGAGGATATCCCGGAGATTACGGCGGTCGCCGACCTGCCGGGCGCATCGCCCGAGCTCGTCGCCGTGCTCGAGAGTAACGGGATAACCCAGATCGAGGAACTCCTCGCGGCGGACGAGACAAAGCTATCCGCCCTCGACGGCATGACGAGCGAGCTTCTCGCGAGTCTCAACTCACTGATGAAGGAATCCCTTGAGGTCGTGGAGGAGCCGGCCCCCGAGGCCGCTTCGGCGGAACCCGAGGAAGCCCCAAGCGAGCAAGCAGCGGAAGAGGAATACGAGTGCCCGGAATGCGGGGCGCGAATAACGATCGATATGACAACTTGTCCCAATTGTGGTATTGGTCTCAGTTTTGAATTCGAGGACGAAGAATAGGATAGATATGGCCGAAGACAACGAGAATACGCAGAAACCCAAGGTAATCCTCAATAAGCAGAAGAAGCAGGAGTCGGCCGCCGTCGAGGCGAAGAGCCCCGACGCGGCGTCTTCGGCCACCAGCGCTGAGGCGACAGAGAAGAAAAAGGTCGTCGTCGTCAAGAAAAAGCCCGCGCCCACGGCCGCGTCGGCCCCGGTCTCCGCAGATCACGCGGAGCCGCACCCGAAGCGCGCCGTCCACGTCGTCCCCGCGCAGCATCCGGCGCCCGAAGCTCCCGATGCCGCCGCCGACAAGCAGTCGGATCGTCCGCCGGCCGAGCGGTCGCGCGTTTCCTCGATCGAGCTGAGCCCGCCGCGTCCCAACGTTAAGGTGGGTAACCTCGCCGACCGCGCGCGCGGTCCCCGCGGACCGATGGACGGCCCGTCCCGGTTTGGATCTGGTCCTGGCCAGCGTCGTGACAGTTTCTCGGGGGCGCAAGCCCGAGAGGGCGCCCGCGAGGGCGGATACGGCGGGCCCGGTGGGTCTGGCGGATATCAAGGCGGATCTGGCGGATACCAAGGCGGTTCCGGCCGACCCGGCGGATACCAAGGGGGATCTGGCGGATACCAAGGCGGTTCCGGCAGGCCCGGCGGATACCAAGGCGGATCCGGTGGATACCAAGGTGGCCCCGGCCGACCCGGCGG
>JAKPSR010000126.1 GCA_029571425.1 Spirochaetota bacterium
AGCCGTGATCCGGGATACGATCGGGATGGTCTCGCCGTGAAGGCGCTGGTACTCGCAATAGACGTAGGCGAGCAAGGCGAGGGCGAGGGCGGATACCGTTAATGAGAAATGAAACCGGGCCGCGAGAGGAACGAGGGCGGCGCCGAAATGGATACTTTTCCGGAAGGCTTCCTTGAGTAGGTCGTCGACCGTCGCTGTCTGCGAGATGTGCCTATACCGAAAGTCGGACAAAAATCCCATGCCAATCCTTGACCGCTCGAGGCGGGATGCGCCCGCTTCGTGGACGTTACTGGGTTTGAACCAGTGACTTCTACCGTGTGAAGGTAGCACTCTACCGCTGAGTTAAACGTCCACGAAGCGGGCGATCTGCCGACCGAAGGATAATAGCAGGTAGCGGGATCTTTTTCAACACCCCGCCCGCGGCTACTGATCCTCCTTTTGCTGAAGGACCTTCTCTCCCTCAAGGGTTTTCGGTATGTCCGCGTATATCTCCGGCTGGTAGTCGCTCCGGGGATGGGTGACGTTCTGCACGTTAAGGAAGGCGAGGTTCGTGCCCTTGGCGCGCACGAGGGTTTCCGGGTTTCTGGTCAGGGCGTCCCACGCGCGGTTCGACTCCGCGAGCAGGGCGAGGGCGCGCGCGTTTTTCCGGGAATCGCCGGTGCGGGCCGCGAGCCGGGAAAGGGTCGCGCCGAGGTTGTTCGACGCGTGCATGTATCGCTCGACGAACTCACCGTGGTCTATGCGCGCCTGCGGGAACACGATGCCTTTGCGCAGCCGCTCGGCCTCAAGGCGCTCCATCAACGCCTCGTAATGGCCCTGCGAGGCGAAATAATCGCCCCGTCTATAGAGAACGTTCGCGATGGCGTACAGCAGATTCTCGTCGCCGGATATCTCCGCGTACGCGACGGTCATCGCGCGGAGGGCCGCCTCGTAGTCGCCCTTGCGGTACTGAATGTACCCGACGCGATAGCGGACGGACGGGGTGTCGTTCAGCTCCGCGAGGGCCCGCTCGTAGTTGGCAAGGGCCTCGTCGAGGTCGCCCGAGATGAAGTAATGGATGTCGGCGTAGTCGGCGTAAAGGACGCCCACCCGGGGGTCGGGCCGCGCGGTTCGATTCTCGCGGTGGCGCTGGTACAGGGTAATGCCCTGGGCGTAGAGGTCCTGCGCCTTGAGGTATTCCTTGTCACGCGCGAGTGCCTCGCCGAGAAGCCGATAGGCGTCGACCTGCCGAATGACGCGACGCGGGCTCATCGCGGTGGCGGCGTCGAATCGGCGGAGCGCCTCGCTTAAGGACGAGATCGCCTCCCGGTCTTTATAGTTGTAAACGAAGAACCGCCCCATGTTGTAGTGGGCTTCCGGGATCGATGGGTCGGCCTTTTTCCCGCGCTCAAGGAGGCTCCGAACGTCCTCGATTCGCGAGCGTAGGGCTTCCGAGTCGCCCGGCTTGGGCTCGTATCGTTTCTCGAGAAGGTAACCGCCCAGCTCCACCAAGTCCTCGGCGCCGATCCGCGCTCGCCGGCGCACGAATCGCTCCTTAAGGGGCAGTACCTCCGCGAGGTTGTCGGTTCGGATGAAATACCGCATCATGCGCACGAGATACTCGTCGTCGCGGCCATAGAGCTCGATCAAGGAGGCGTAGACCTTTCGCGCCTCCTCGAATTTCGACGGGTCCTCGTCGGCCCAGTCAAGGTAGGTATCGCCAAGGGCGAGCAGCCCGTCGGGGTCGTTGACGTGGTTGTCGAGGACGCGGCGCCTCAGCACGGTCTCGGCCTTCTCGAAGTTGCGGAGCTCCGTGCGCAGCATCTCGGCGTACTCGAGCCCGCCCTTCTTATCGTTCTTGAATTGGTTAAGCAGGCGCTCGTAGATGATCTCGGCCGTCAGGTACTGCTTCTTCTCGCGGTAGGCGCGGGCGTACTTAAAGTACCATCGCTTCATCTGCCATTTCTTCGTCGCGTCGTCGAATATGGAAAGGGACTGGGTATAGCGCTCGTCCGCGATGGCCGCGTACCCCTTGCGATACGTTCTTTCGGCCGCGATCGGGCGCACGACGAACTGGTTCGTGAGGTAGACGACGCAGAAGGTCAGCGTCGCGACGATCGTGAAGAGGATGGCGGCGGGAACGATCTTGTTGAAGAAGACGTAGCGGAGCGAGCCCTTCTCGCTCTCCCAGTCGGCGACGCTCTTCTTCTCGAAGTCGCGGGGAATCGGGATGGCGCGGTCGAGGGCCTTCTCGAGGAACTGGGCGATCTTGCGCACCGGGCCGCGGTTGATGATCTGGTGCACCAGATCCATCTTCTGGATATCGGTCCCGTCCTCGCCCGACAGGTATTCCTCGACCGCGATGCGCAGGTTAAGGGGAAAGGCGGAAAGGTTGGCGAGGAAGGTTTGAAAATCCCCATCGCTGATCTTGAGCGGTATATCCTTCTTGCCGCGGGCGCCGCCCGAGGGAAGGTCGGACACGGAGGGGCGCGAGGGGCCGGAAGTAAAGTCAGAGAACCCGGGGATATGGAATTCGTCGTCGACCGAGGACCCGGTATCGATGCTCGTTTTCAGGAAATTCTCGTCGAGGCTAAACCCGTCGAAGCCGTCGAGCTCGGCGGGGCTTTCGGAGCCGGCGGCCGGCTCGGGGACGTTGAGGTCGTCAGGCACGGTGAAGTCGGCGAAGTCGGCGTCGGATGAGGAGAAGCGGGGAATCTCGTCGATGGACGCGGGCCCGGGGCCGGCGGGGGCAACGGGCGCCGACGGCTGGATCGGCGAAGGAACGGGCTTGGCCGCGCGCGGCGCGTCCCCGATATCCGGAGAAAGGTCGAGGGGCAGGGCGACGGCCGCGTCGGACCCGGGCGGTAGCTCAACGCCGAAGTCGGGAGCGGCGCTTTCCTCAATCCCGAAATCGGGCATCGAGAAATCCGCGGGGAGATCGGGTATCTCGGACGCGGCCTCTGGGGCGAGCTCAGAAGGGGCGTTCATCAGGTCGGTGAAGGAATCGGGAAGCTCGGAGGCGTCGCCCAATTCCTCGACCGCCTCAGCCTCGGGAGCTTCCGTTACAGAGGAGAAGTCGGGTAAATCAAAATCCGCGGAGGCGGCCACCGGCTCCGCCGCGGGAAGGTCGAAATCCGGGACGGTAAAATCGCTTGAGCTCGCCGCGTCCTCGACGCGCCCCTGCTCGATCTCGGCGCCAAAGCCAGAAAGAAGGGCCTCGGGGAGTCCAAAATCGTCTTCCGCCGGGGAATCGGGGACGCTGGCAGGCGCAGGGGCCTCTGCCTCGGCGCCGGGCAGGTCGAGGGGAAGGGACGCGAGTAGGTCGTCGAAGCTCGTGCCGGCGGACGTCTCATCTGTGGCCGGCGGAAGCTCGATCTCGGGTACGGGTTCGGGAAGGGTTACCTCATCGGGGGATCCAATGGACGCGAGCAGATCGTCAACGTTCACCTGGGCCGCGACGGATTGGTTTATCGAGGGAAGAGGCGGAACCTCGTAGGACTCACCGCGTTCGGCAAGAAGCTCTTGCTCCTTCCCGACATGGCTGAGTTCATCCCTGAATTGTTCCAGTTCCTTTAATCCCGGCATTCGGTTCCCGCGCGTTCCTTATGGATATTTTATCATCGGCCTTCGAAAACCCTTACTTTAGGAGCGGACAGAACCCGCCGTTCCCGCGGGACCGACCGCTCAAGATTCTGACGGTTTTTCCGACAATTGTAAAGAACGCCATGAAACGATACATCGTGTCCATCGCCCTATGCCTCTCCTGCCTCGCCGCCCACGCGGCCGGGATCGAGGCCGTCACCTACGCGCGCCTCGTCGCCGAGATTCAGCGCGTCAGCGCCCCGGCCGTCTCCGGGCGCTACGTCGTCTTCACCGCATCCGGCGCGGCCCGCCATGTCGGCGTGGCCTTCGAGCACGAAGGCTACCGCTCGATCCACAGCTTTCAGCGACTCGTCAAGCGCGACGTCAACGGGCTGCCGCAGAAGGACGAGCGGGGGAAACCCCTCGAAACCGTCCTTTTCTTCGTCGCCGAGGTACCGCCCCGGACCGCCGAGCTCCGGTACCGCATGGTAATCGACGGCTTATGGACCACGGATCCCGCGAACCCCGCGAAGGCGTACGAATACGCCGAGGGGATGGAGGTTTCCGTCGTCGCCGTCGATCCCTACGACGTCTTCGAGACCCAGGCCACGTCCCCTTCCGGGGTTCGGTTCACCTATGAGGGCCGCCCGGGATCCATCATCCGACTCGCCGGCAACTTCAACAATTGGGACCCCTTCATGTACGAGCTTACCGAGGTGTCGCCGGGCAAGTATGAACTCGTCCTGCCCCTTCCCGCCGGCACCTGGTACTACGA
>JAKPSR010000033.1 GCA_029571425.1 Spirochaetota bacterium
CCCGCGGACGCCGGCCGCGGGCGGGTCGCCTGCATCGCGGCGAGCGGGCCAAATCGACGGATTTTGGTTTTCGACGCGGCGAGCGGGTCGCGTTCGGCCCTTTCGCTACCCGAGGGCGTTGCCTTCCCGCGCTATCTGCACGCCGCATATACCGACGACGGTATCCGGGTGAGCCTGGGCTGGGCGGGGGCGAATACCCTGTACCGCGGCGCGACGTGGGATCCGGAGGCGGGAACGATCTCGCTGCAGCCGGCCGACCGATCGGGAGGGGTATTCCTCCCCGTCGCGGGAGCGAAACCGCGCACGATTCGATACGTCGCTCGCTTTTCCGATCGAGAGGATATCCGAGAGATCGATGCCGCCTCGTGGGAGACGAAGCCCGCGACGCTCGTCCCCGACGCCATTCGTAATTGCGACGAATTTGCCGAGGGCCTATCTGGTCCTTCGAGGATCGCGGGCTCGTCCGCGCCTACGCCCACCTTAACCCCGATCTCCTTTCATCGTCTGCCATATTTACGCGAAGGGCTCTTTCTGCCCTTGCCGATCGTGCTCGACGTCGATACCGGCCTTGGGCAGATCGCCCCCGGGTTTCTCTTTCTCACCTCGGACCCAACCGAGAGGCTCAGCCTTTCCTTGATGCCGGCCTACGTGAGTTCCTATACCTTCGTGGATTTTTCCGCCGAGGTTGTGTATCGCGCGGGTGGAAACGCCCTCTCCCTCTCCGTCAAGGACCACCTTGACGAGCTTTTCGACCGGGCATACCGCGATTTCTCCGCGACGCTTGGGGCGAGGCGAACCGTTACCCTTGGCCCTGAATGGCGAATCCTTGGACTAGGGGCATCGGTCGCCTTCCAGGGATATGCCGAAGCGGAGGGGAAAAGCCCGTACAGGACACCCGATGATCGTGCATTTGTATTCTTGGGTGATGTCTTGCTTCAGTCCCTGGTCGAGCCCCGCCTTCGCTCGCGGGTGCTTTTCCCGTCGAGCTCGCATGGATTCGCCGTTCAAGCCGCCTGTTCCCGGATACTTCTCATGCCCACGCAAGCGGCGAGCTTTGCCACCGCGTCCCTTCGGGTCGAACCGCCGGTGATACCTCTCACCGCGTCGGTCTCGGTCGCGTGGGCGGACGGACTGCGCTTCGGGCCGGACTCGGCGTTGATCGTTTCCTTCGCGGGATTGCCCTGGCGAGCAGGCGTCCCCCGTCTCGTGCCGGCGTTCCCCGAATACGAGATCGAAGGGTGGGCCGATACCTCGGCCACCCTCGTCGCGGGGGGCGCGATCGAGATCGAGCCGGTACGGGTCGAGATCCAGCGCGGGGTACCCGTGCTCCCCCTGTACGCGAAGCGCTTTGCCGTCGCCGTGGGGTATCGCGCCGCCCTGTTCGGACCGGGAAGCTCTGACCAAACCTATCTCGATACCGCCTACGTCTCCGCCGGCTTTACCGCCAACCTCTTGGTCGGCGCGCTGACGAACGTGTCGGTTACGGGGCGGGCCGAGTACGCGTACGCCATTCGCGCGGAAAATCCCGTCATTCTGTTTTCGCTTCTGTACACCATCGGGCTCTAACGCGCCCGAAAAAGCCCTTGTGTTTGGCGACGGGATGAGGGTATACTGGTTTTTATGTAACGGCCGGACGGTCTGACGGGAGGAAACGTGGCTGGGCGCGGAACCTTTGGGCGTGTCATCGTACTGATCATCCTCATCCTGCTGCTCGCCTCGGGCGGCGCGCTGTGGTTCGATTATCTCGGCATCCTCAACGCTCGCCGCTTCTTTTCTCCGTTATACTCCGTTTTGGGACTCAATCCCCGCGTAGGGGTGTCGACCTTGCCCGGCGAGGACGGGGACCTCGACGCCGACCGCGTCGCCAAGCGGCTTGAGTCTCTCGAGCTCAGGACCCAGGAACTCGACAAACGCGAAGGAGACCTTCGCCAAAAGGAAGACGAGATCCAGCAGGTTTCGCAGGAACTCGAGGATCGCCAGGTTTCCATCGAGGAGCGAGAGAAGACCTTCGCGCAAACCATGCGCCAGAGCGAGGATCGCGCGGCGAACATCGACCAGATCGCCCGTTACGTCAACGGCATGCCCCCGAAAAAGGCCGTCGAGAACCTCCTCGCGATGGACGATCAGGACATAATCGACATATTCCGCACCGTTGAGGCTATCGCCAAGAAGGAGGGGAAGAACTCCTCCGTCGCCTACTGGTTCTCCCTGATGCCTCCCGAGCGGGCGGCCGAGATCCAGCGCAAAATGGCGAATAGGCCCGTTTCTCTTCCCTAAAATAAAGATTCAACTTTCATCCGCGCCCTCTCGACAATAGAAAGGATGCGGTGTCCCCATGTCCCCGGCTCGATCCGGGGCGCGTTGGGCTCCGCCAGGAGGTGCTCCGTGATGCAATCGCTTACCGCCCGCGCAGGAATCGCTCTCGGCGACCAACCCCGTGCCGGCAGGAAGTCGGGAGCGGAACCTGCACGAAACGGACATTCATTCCTCGCGATCGTCCAACGGGCGATCGCCGGCGCCAAGGAAGGGAAGGCGAACGTCAAAGCGACGGTCGCCGGTACACCGGCCGGAAGGGGAGAAGGTGACGCGCACATTCATTCGCCGAGAAAGGCCGCTCGGCAGCAGGCGGCCCAGCCGCGCGCAATCCCGAAGCGGGACGGCGCCGGGGAAGGCGACTTAGCCGCGGGATACGCGGTGAGTTTTATCCCCATCCCGCCGCAGGCGGAGGCTGTCCCCGCGAAGGCCGCGAACGGGATGGCCGCGAAGGAGCCGATGGCCCGATCCGTCGACTCCCGAAAAAAGGACGGGCGGCGCGAGGACTCAGGTGTAGACGTTCGCGCGTCAGTCGGCCGGGATGGCGTCGTCGCGGCGCAGGGCCGCGAGCGAGCCGCCGAGACGGGCCATGCCGAGCGGTCCGCCCGCCGCGAACGAAAGACCTTGATCTCGGTCAGGGACGAGCGCGACGCCGCCACTAAGGACGCCGCGCAGGCTGTGCCGGGCCGCGATAGCTCGATCAGGATCGCCCCCGACGGGGGCGCCGAGATGTCGATTGGCTTCCGCGGCGCCGAAGGTGGCGAGTCGCCCGCGCGTGCGGACGCGCCCCGTGAAGCGGAGGGTCGCGCCTCGTTCGCGTCCATGCTCCGCGACGAGATCCAGGCGAACGCCGCCGATTTCGTGCGCGCGGGAAGCATCGTCCTCCGCGAGAACGATGTCGGCACGATCAGGCTGAACCTCCACCCCGAAAGCCTCGGGAACGTGAAGATCAGCCTCGAGCTCGCCGACCGCAAGATCAGCGGGAAGATCGTCGTCTCGTCCCAAGAAGCCTACGAAGCCTTCAACGAGAGCCTCGACGGTCTCGCCAAGGCGTTCGTCGAGGGCGGGTTCGAGAGCGCGGGGTTCGATCTTTCGTTCGCCGGCGACGATATGGGCGGTCGGGAGTCGGATGCGGGCAAGGCGAGCTCGCCTTTTTACGCCTCCGCCATTCCGGATGTAATGCCCACGCCGGAACGAGCCGATAGTGTAAGAGCAGGGTACCCGCAGGCCGGGTATTCCGCCGTGAACATGCTGGCGTGACGCCGGCAAAAGGGGTGCGAATGGACCTTGGATCAGCGCTCAACCTGACGATGAGCCAGCAGGAAAAGACGATGGCTCAGCTGCAGGTCGACACATTGAACAAATCTCTCGCGGTCAACGGAAGGACCCCCAAGACGGAACTCGGCAAGGATGATTTCTTACAGCTCCTCATCGTGCAGCTCAGTCACCAGGACCCGCACGAGC
>JAKPSR010000059.1 GCA_029571425.1 Spirochaetota bacterium
GACCGCGCTGGCGACCTTCTCGGTGTTGTCCGTGTTCCAGCCGAATACCTTGACGCTCCCGAGCTCGCGCCTTTCCACCCACGCGATTACCTGCTCGCTCGGTTCCTCGCCGGCCCACCCGAACATCAGCGTTTGGGCGAGAAGCTCTTCGTCGCTCATGCGCGAGACGATCGCCTCGGCGAGCTCGGGGTTCGGGACGGGATCCCAGAACGAGGGAAGGTCGGAGTCGCGCGCGCGCGCGGCTACCAGGGCGACCGCGAGGGCGGTCGCCAACGCGACGGCGGCCGTAGACCGGACGTTCACCGATTTGCCTCGCACTGCTGCTCGTCTATGCATATCGACGCGCTGTGCGCGGCGATCGCGCCGTCGGCCGCGGCGGTGACCACTTGCCTGAAGCTCTTCGCGCGGACGTCGCCGGCCGCGAGGAGCCCGTGTATCGAGGTGCGCATGTTCTCGTCGGTGACGAGATATCCGGCCTCGTCCTTCTTCGCGAGGGAGGCGAGCGCCGTCTGCGGTTCCATCCCGACGAATATGAATACGGCGTCGCAGGGGAATTCCTCGCGCTCGCCGGTCTTGACGTTCTCCATGATCACCGACGTGACCTTTCCCGTCGGGCCGGGCTCTCCCCGGATCTCGCGGACCTCGGTGTCGAAGCGGGCGGCGATGTGCGGGTTGCGAAGGGTACGGTCGGCGAGCGCCTTTTGCGCGCGGAGCTTGTTTCGCCGGTGGACGAGGGTGACGCGGTCGGTAAGCCTCGCGAGGAACCCCGCCTCGTCGCACGCGGCGTCGCCGCCGCCGACCACGACGATCCGCTTGCCTCGGAAGAACGGCCCATCGCAGGTCGCGCAGTAGGAAACCCCGCGGCCGTAGTACTCCTCCTCGCCGGGGACGCCGAGGTGGCGATGCGTCGCGCCCGTCGCGATCAGGACGGTTAGCGCCTCGTAGACGACTGGTTCGCCCGCCGCGGACTCGACCGGGATGACGAAACGTCCCTCGCGCCTTGAAAGGCCGGTGACGCGCCCTATGGTGAAGTCGGCCCCGAACTCGACGGCCTGGCGTCGCATGTTGACCGAGAAGTCGTAACCGTTGATCGGCTCCGGGAGCCCGGGGTAGTTCTCGAGGCGGTCGATAAGAAGGGCTTGCCCTCCCTCCGCCTTCTCTTCTATTACTAAGGTCTTGAGGTTCGACCTGCCGGCGTATTGGGCGGCGGACAAGCCCGCGGCCCCCCCGCCGATGATGATGAAATCGTAGACCGTGTCCATATAGCTATGGTAGGGGATGGCGAGGGAACTGTCAATCTTGGAGCCAATAGACGCGGTCCGGAGCCTTCTCGTCGAGGTAAATCCGCTCAAAGCGGCCGGAGTGCTCGACCCTGACGTCGTCGGGGAAATAGGTTGTGTGCAGGAACCAGACGACGTCGAGGATGTCGTCCAGCGAGTCGGAGGGGCTGTAGCGGTAGTAGAGCTCGGCGTCCTCGAGCTCGGCCTTCTTGACCGGGTCGTTCGTCGCGTCCGGGTCGATCGCCGCCCGGATCTGGCTCCGGAGGCCCCCATACCAGGCGTGGGTTACCGCGAGGAGGTTGAGCTTCTTTTCCTTGTCCATGCGGTAAAGCTCGAAGAGCCCGGCGACCGACGGGACCTTCAGGGTAACCTCATACTTGTCGGCCTTCTTCAGCGGCGACCAGACCAGGGTGTAGTACATCTGCGCGCCGTTGCGCCTGCCGGTAATCCCCGGCGTCAGGTTTTGCATCGCCAGCTCCTTTCCCGAGACAAGTATAGCCCATCCCCGCGCGAGGGGAAACCTCCCTCGGTCGTAAAACCTTCCGGCTCGACTTGCCATAACCGGCCGTAATTGGTATATTGAACCCATTCGGCGCCGTACCCAAGTGGTAAGGGAGAGGTCTGCAAAACCTTTATACATCAGTTCGATTCTGATCGGCGCCTAAAGTAAAACAGCCCACCATACGGTGGGCTGTTTCAGTTTAGGCCCTCGCAGCGCTCAGTTCCCGCCGAGGTCGCAGGTCAAGAGCCCGATCCCGAATTGGTTGAAGGCGCCGTGGTCGATGCCGAGGGAATCACCGGCGAAGTAGAGCCTAAGCGTGGTGCCGTCCAGCAAGGCGTGGGGCGAGCGTATCTCGCGTGCCGTCCATGGATAGTCGTCGCAAGAACGGATCGGCGACCCGTCGTGAACCCAGCCGCCCATGCCGTCTGCCGAGCGCGCGTGGTGCAGGCGAAGCTGCAGCCACTCGCCGCCCTCCGGCTGATGCGCGACGTCGAAGAACAGATGCATCTCGCCCGCGATCTCGATCGCGTTCGGCGTCGAGTAGCCGATCTAGTCCTCGTCGCGCGGGTAGAGGGATTGGTCCGGCTTGAGCGCGAGCGTTGGCTCCGACCAGGCGGTCCCGTCATCGCTCGTCACGAGGCCGATAACTTGCGAACTCTTTCCGAGCGCCGCGTCGGCGCCGAGGGCCGTGAAGTAGAGGTATAGCTTCCCATCATGCACGACGGGTGCCGGTTCGGCGACGACGAAGGCGTACCAATCGTTCGAGGGGTTCCCGTCTTCTGCCGCGCCGCTTGGAGTCACGATTGGGTTTGAAGCGTCGACGGTGAACGTGACGCCATCGATCGAAGTCGCGTGCCCGATGCGCATCGTCGTCACGTCGAAATCTGGGTCGGTGGGGGAGAGCGGGTATCCGGTCCAAAAGAGATGGTATTTCCCGTTGAAGAACGTTACTGCGGGTGTCTCGACGGAGCCCGCGTCCCACCCGGCCGTCGGCTCGAGAACCGACTCAGGCGTCGCGTGCGACCAATCGATTCCGTCGCTCGACCGCAGGCGATAGAGCCTAACCGGATACGCGAAGTTGTCCGTCGCCGACGCGTACATCCAGTATTCGGTTCCGACCTTGAGGACGTGGGGATCGTTCCAGGTCCAGTCGTTGACGGGCGAGGCGAGGCTCAGTAATTGGGCGGAACCGCCGGCGAAGCGTGATGGGATCAGGAGCGAGGGATCGAGCATCTGCCCTGATCCGCCCCCGCATCCCGCGGTAAGGGCGATGGCCGCTACCGCGATGATCGCGCGCGTTATCTTTTGAAAGCCCATCGTGTCTCCTTCGATTCCCGCGCACTCAAGCACCCCGGCGCGATCGCTTTATACCTTCAGGCCCGAGAGCGCGGACTCAAGCGCGCCGGTCGCCGCGATATTCCGGTCGACCTCGGCGCGAACGGCGCGGAACGAGGCATCGAGTCGGTGCACGGCGTCCGCCTGGGCCCGCGAGGACTCGGCGAGCTGGGAGATTCGGTCGAGGGCGGCCGAAAGGCTCCGCTCCATCTCGCCGGTCCGCGCGTCTTGCTCGTCCATTCGCGCGCGTATGGCCTCGGTCGCGGCGACGACTTGCCCGATGGCGTCGACGACCTCGCCGGTTCCCTTGCCCTGCTCCCGCATCGCCTGCTCTATCTCGCGCGATATCGAGGCGGATTGCTGGATGCCCTCGGCGAGCCGGGTAAACGAGGCCCCGGTCGACGACGAGGTCTCGACGCCGCGCTTGACCCGCGCGCTCATCGCCGCCATAAGCTCCTTGATCGCCTTCGTCTCGCTCGCCGCGTTGGTCGCGAGCTTGCGCACCTCGTCGGCGACGACGGCGAACCCGGCCCCGAGCGAGCCCGCGTGGGCGGCCTCGATCGCCGCGTTCATCGCGAGGAGGTTCGTGTCGCCCGAGATCTTCGAGAGGGACTTCAATACCCTGACGACGCTCGACGCCGAGGCCTCGATCTCGCGCATGGCCTCGCCGGTTTCGGCTA
>JAKPSR010000084.1 GCA_029571425.1 Spirochaetota bacterium
ACCCGGAGAGCATAGGAAAAGACGTGCTCGACGAGGTCGAGGCGAAGAAGCGCGACCTGGATCTCAAGATCGCGCAGATCAACAACGAGATCAGGACCGCGAAGGAGATCGCGAGCCGCGGCAAGGTCGTCATGCCCGTGATGATCGGGCTCTTCAACCCGGCGCCGTCGACGGGCGACGAGGGCAAGAAGAGCCGCCCCGCCGTTTTCTCCGCCAAGAAGGCGAAGAAAGAGGAATACTGGTGGGGGATGGTGTCTATTCCCCGCGGCGAGATGAACGATCTCGTCGTCACCATGAAGGATTCGCGCGTCGTTCGCGTGTTCGGCGAGAACACCAAGTCGGGGAAGCTCATCGAGAAGAACAAGATGCCCGATTTGGTTAACCGAAACTACAAGGTCGGCAACTCGTGGCCGGTGCTCAACGCGGGCGGGCAGCTCCCGACGAACAAGTATTTCTTCGAGGTGCAGCCCGGCAAGACCGCCGAATACGAGGGCGAAGTCGTCGTGTATAGCTCGTTTATCATGAGGATGAGGTGATGATGATGGACAGAAAGAACCTTTTTACCAAGCGAAACGTTATCATCGGCGCGGCGGCGCTCGCCGTCGTGCTTGGATCGATAGCGACGCTCGTCATTTGGAGAAACCAACCGCGCGGCATCGTCGTGGCGGTTTCGAACCTGCCCGATTCGCTCAACCCGGTGCTCGAGCAGAACGTGTCGGGCATGAACGCGGCGGAGCTCGTGTTCGACGGGCTCGTCAATTTCGAGGTCGACGCGGAGTCCGGGTCCCTGTACCCGGAGCTCGCGCTCGCCGAGAGCATAGAGCAGGACCCGAAGGACAAGAAAACCTACACGGTGCTCATCAGGCAGGCGTTTTGGCACGACGGGAATCCCGTCGTAGCCGACGACGTGAAGTACTCCTTCGACGCATACATGGACGAGACGAACGCCTCGCCGAAGAGGGCGTACCTCGCGTCCTTCATCCGGGAAGTCCGCGTCGTCAACTCGAGCACGGTCGAGATCGAGTTCGTGAACCCGATACCGGAGTTCCGCGCGTACCCCGTGCTCACCTTCAAGATTATCCCCTCGACGTACCGCGGCCGCGCGATGAGCCCGAACATGCGCTCCGGCGAGAACGAACGTGAATTCGCCGTCAACCCCGTCGGCACCGGGCCTTACCGGCTTTCCAATTGGGAAATCGGCAAATGGGTCGGCTTCGAGGTGAACGGCGCCTACTTCAAGGGCGTGCCGAAGGCGACGGGAATCGTCATCAAGAAGATGATCGACCCGGTCATTAGGATGAACGAGCTCAGGAAGGGCCGCGTCAACCTCGTCCTGGAGACCTCGCCGATGGACCGCTCGAAGGTCGCCAAGATGAGCGAGGTTGACATTAACTCCTACCTTCCGTACGCCTTCTATCAAGTCGCCGTCAACCTCAAGGCGTTCCCGAGCGTGGACGCGCGAAAGGCGCTCGCCATGTCGCTTGATCGCCCCTCGCTCGTGCCGTCGATCACCGATCAGGAAGTCGGCGTCGTGCTGAACCCGGGGCCGTTCCCCGCCGACCTTTTTACGCGGAACATCCCGGAATACGTGAACGAGCAGATCCCGAATCACCTGCCGCACGACCCCGACGAGGCGCGCCGCCTCTCGAAGTCGGGCGGCCTCGCGGGGCAGACCGCGATCCTCCTCTACCCGGACTCGATGGGCGAGTTCGGCTCTCGGATGGCCGAGGGAATCGTCCGCCAGATGGCGTCCATCGGCCTCGAGGTCGAGGCGAAGCGCACCGGCGACCAGGTATTCAAGCGCATGGTATTCGACGAGAAGTCGTACGAGCTCGCGCTCGTGTACTGCGACGGTTTCGACAACCTTTACTCCGACATGGGCCGGTGGTATCGGAGCGACGGGGACCTCAACGTAACCGGCGTGTCAGACCGCGAGCTCGACTCGCTCTTTGACCGCTGGGACAGCGAGGTCGTGACCGCGAAATGGGTTGACCTGACGCTGGCGCTCAACGAGCGCATCTCGGCGATCGCCCCGGCCATGTACCTGTGCTCGCTCGAGAAGGACGTCTACACGCGGGGGCTCGGAAACGTCGCCATCGCCACGGACAACCCCTTCCTCTCGGTCGAGAATTGGACGCTGAGGAACTAGCGGCATGAGACTACTGCGCTTCTTCGCCCGCGAGTTTTTCGTCCACGGTATCGTGTTCGCCCTCGCGGGAACGTGCGCCCTCGCGCTCCTCTACCTCGCGTCGATCGGCGCGCCGATCGAAAGCTACGCAGAGACGGCCCGGTCGTTCGTTCTCCTCGTGACCGGGTCTGACGACTTCTCGACGGCGCATCCCGGTTTCAGCGCCGGGCGGATAATCGCGAGCGGGGCGGCGGTAACCCTGCCGCTCGCCCTCGTGTCGCTCGCGTTCCTTACCGTCATCTCGCTTTCCCTTTCCGCGGCGTCGAGCGCGTCGCGGTACCTCGCGAACCGTCACGGTTCGCGGGGCGCCGTGGGCCTCCACGCCGCGCTCGACGTGGCAGTATCCGCGCTCGCCGCCTGTCCGCTCTTCGTGGGCTTTTGGGCCCTCGCGCAGGCGTTCGGCAGCGAGACGCCGTTCGTGCTCATAGCGTTGGTCACGGTATTGCTCGGCGGTCTTTCGTGGGACGCTGCGCGATTCCTGAGCGCCGACATGCTCGCGCAGGCGGACACGACGCACGCGATCGTGTTCGGCACGCTCGGGAACCCGCTCGGCTCTGCCTTCCCCCTTCCGGGAACCTGGTCCGGGTACCTGTTCGCCTCGAGCCTACCAAGGTTCCTTCCGTACCTCGCTGGGAAGGTCCCGGCGATTGTCGGCGCCGTCACGATCGCCGAGATCGTCTTCTCGTTCCCCGGGCTCGGGAGCACGTTGCTCGACGCGCTGCTCGCCACGAACACGGACCTTCTCGTGGCCTCCGTCTTCATCCTTCTGTGCCTTAACGCGGTCGTCACCTTCGCGGTGAAGACGGTCCTCTTCCTTGTCTATCCGAGGTGGTATGAAAAATCGGTCTAGTCCCGCGCGATGGCTCGCCATCGCCCTACTGATCTCCCCGCTCGCGCTGTCCTGGGCGCCGATCGACCCGTCGTCGGTATATGCCTTGATAGGCGCGAGGGAAGTCTCCTACTCGCGGGCCGTCTTCGCCTCGTTTCGCGAGCTGTCGATCACGCTCGGCGCGACGCTCGCGGTGGCGATGTCGCTTTCCGTGTGCCTCGCGTACCTCAGCGTGCTCTCGATGGGATTCGGTCGCGCGGTAAAAAGCGCGTTCACGATGGTCGAGTCGATACCGTCGATACTCGTCGCCCTGTTCTTCTACGCGCCCGTTTCCGGGTACCTCGCGCGGCACGGGAGCGAGGCGTCAGCCATCGCGTCGCTCGCCGTGTTCATCGGCGCGGCGACGGTAACGGCGCTGCCCGAGGCGGTTCGCGGCATCGCGATACCACTCACCGACCTTTATTACCGTAAGTACAGCGTGTCCTTCCGCTCCTATGGGTTCACCAAGGGAAGGATCCTCGCGATACTGACGGGAAGCAGGGCCATTCGCGGCTCGATCGCGCGCGTCGCGGCCACCGTGCTCATGAAGACGCTCGTGCTCGATTGCTCGTTCGGCTTCGTCATACAGCTCGGGTTCGGAAGCTATGGGACGCCCGCGCACCTGAGCCCCGGCGCGCTGATCGCGGCGAACCGAGACGCGCTGTTCGAGGGCGGCAACCCCGCCCTATTCTGGCTACCCTCGCTCGCGCTCGTCGCGATCACGGGCGCCTTTATGATCGCGATCCTCGACGGACGCGCAAAGGAGGGGCGATGACGCCTATTTCCCTTACGGGGTTTTCCATAGAGCTCGGCGGGCGCACGCTGTTGGCCGCGAGCGATTTCGAGCCCGTCGCGGGCGGGTCCACCGTGATCATCGGGCCGACCGGCACGGGCAAGTCCGTCTTCCTCAAGGCGATCGCCGGGATCCTGCCGAACGGCACGTTTCGGTTCAAAGGCTCGATGCGCGTCAACGGGATCGACGCGTACCGCGCGGGGGAGAAGACCGCGCACGCGCATTGGGAACGCATCATGCGATCCGGTCTCGTGTTCGTGCCGGCCGAGAGCGCGCAGGCGATGAACCCGGCACTGACGCTCGAGCAGAACATACACCTAATCGCGCCGGGGATGATGGACGTCGTCGCGCGTAGGCTCGCTCAGTACTTCAACCTGAGCCTCGACGCCTTCGCCCGGCTCTATCCCGACGAGGTTTCGGGCGGCGAGCTTCAGCGAGTAACGATCATGACCTTGTTCTCGCGGCCGGGACAGCTCATCCTCCTCGACGAGCCGACGGTGAATCTCGACCGGAACCTCAGGCGGCGCTTCGCCGACTTCCTTAACTCCGAGATTCTCAGCGACCGGAACAAGACCGTGCTCATGGCGAGTCACGACCTCGACTTCATCCGCGCGCTTCGAATGGACGAGGCGTGGGCGCTCGGCGGCGGCAAGCTCGCGCGGATACACGCCATCCCTGAATCAGACGGATACGAAAAGCCCGCGCGAACGCCCTCGAAGGGCGGGGAGCTCGAGTTAACCCGCGTATCGCAAAAATACTTCAAGCGCGGCATCTTCGGGGAGCGGCCATTCGTAGCGTTCTCCGGGCTCAGCGTGAAATTCGAGCGGTCCATCGTGTACGGGATTACCGGCCCGTCCGGCTGCGGAAAATCGAGCATGATTAAGGCGATTCTTCGGCTTATGGACGACACGAATGGGAAGATCATCCTCGATGGCGCCGACCTCGTCGCCATAAAACCCGACGAGCGAGGGTGGGACCCCGCGCCGTTCCGGCCCTTCCGCAGCAGGATCGCCGTCGTCCAGCAGGATTCCCGGTACGCCTTCTTTCCCGACCTGAAGATCGTCGATTCATTTAGGCATATCTCCCCGCTCGCGCGGGACTCCTCCGGACTCCCCGAGGGGCTCGCCGAGAACCTCGCGCGCGTAGGCCTTACCCTCGCGCACTTGGAGTCATACCCGCATTCGCTGTCCTCGGGTGAGATGAAGCGCATGGACATCGCGCGCGCGCTCACCGCGCAGCCGGAAGTCCTGCTCCTCGACGAGCCGTTCGCCCACATCGACTTCGAGACGAGGTCGCGCGTCATGCGCGCGCTCTCGGAGTACCTCGCGACCCACGAGACGATCCTGATCGTCGTGACCCACGAGG
>JAKPSR010000104.1 GCA_029571425.1 Spirochaetota bacterium
CCGCCTCGAGCCGGTCGCGGAGCGGCAGGGTATCGACGATGCCGAGGGGGTAGGAATGGACGATGATCCCGCCATAGGGGTCGACGACCCCGGAAAGCCCGATCCCGACGCCGACGAGCGGCCGCCGCTCGCCTGACATCCGCGCGCGGACCGAGGCGACGAGGGCGGCGAGTTGGTCCTCGAGCCCGCCCGGCGCGGCCCCGTAGCGCGAGCTTCCCGCGTCCGCGATCTCGCCGTAAAGGTCGACGAGCGCCCAGCGGAGGCTCTCGGTCTGCGCCTCGATCCCGAGCACGAGACCGAAGCCCGGGTCGACCTCGAGCCCGGTCGCCATGCGGCCCGAGCCGGGCTTTCCCCGGTACTTCCCGGTCTCGCGCACGAGACCCGAATCCATCAAGGACCGAACCGAGCGGGTCAGGGTCGAGCGGTCGAGCCCAAGCGAGCCCGCCGCCGCGATCCTGCTGACCCCCCGGTTCAGCCTGATGTGCTGCATGATCCGGGATACGTTTACTTGATCTATTCTGTTTTTTGCGGCCACGGGCCCATGTTACTGATAAACCCGCACGTAATCAACGACCATGTCCGCCTTTTTCAGCGAGGCGTCCATGCCGTTCATCCCGCCCCATGAACCGCCCATCGCGACGTTCAGGATCAGGAAGAATGATTTATCGAACGGCCACTCGGCGCTTCCCTTTCCCGTGTTCAGGAAGGAGTAGAAGGGCTTGTCGTCGACGTACCAGAAGATGCCCTTCTCGTTCCATTCCATCGCGTATGTGTGGAAGTCGGCGGTGACGCCATTGACGAAGGCGTTGCGCGTCTTCTGGGTTTGGATGCGGTGGTTAAAGCTCTTCGTGTGCACGGAGGTATGGATCTTGTCGGGCTCGAAGCCGACGAACTCCATGATGTCGATCTCGCCCGAGGCGGGCCAGTCGCCGTAGGCGTCGCGGGCCGGCATCATCCAGATCGCGGGCCACGTGCCCTTGCCTGCGGGAAGCTTCGCGCGTACCTCGAAGTATCCGTAGGTCCAATCGGCCTTGCCCTTCGTGTAGAGTCGGGCGCTCGTCCACTTGCCCGCCGCGTCCTTCAGCGCGGAGATCGTCAGGACGCCGTCCTTGACGAAGGAGTTATTGCGCGAGTCGGTGTAGAGCTGCAGTTCCTGGTTGTACTTCCCCGAGTCGGGGGCGTCGTAGGCCCACCGCTTCGGGTCGGGCGCGCCCGCGTAGTCGAATTCGTCGGCCCAGACGATCTTCTTCCCCTTCTTCCCCAGCGCTCCATCCTTCTTAAATATCGAGGCGAGATCGTTCGCCAGGTTCATCGGCTCGGGCACGTCGGTTCGTCCTGTCTGAAAGAAGATCGCCTGACCGAAGAGGGAGGGATCCTGATATGAGGCGTCGCTGGTGTCTGCCTTACCCCAGATTAACTTGCTGTCGCGGTCCTTCGCGGACGCGCCGTTCGCGTGCACCTGGAAGCCGAAAACCTTCCCGTGCGCGGGCGTGAAGCCCTTGGGCAACGGAAGGGCGACCTCGAAGGCCCAGCCATCCGCCGTCTTGAATACGGAGCCATGGACCTTCGCCCAGCCCACGTTCGACCCGGAGACCGACAGCGGCTTTCCGTCGGACTTCCCGATGTTCGTCGCGTTGATGTTTATCTGCGCGATCCCGGCGCCATAGGATTTCGCGACGAGGTTTTTCGTGAGGTTGACGTAGAACTCCATCGAGTCCTCGTTCCAAAAGTCGGCCCCGTGCTTACCGGCGACGATGTTCGTGTCGACCGACCGCATGAGCACGTACAGGTTATTCTCGTCGGCCGCGACCGAGAAGTCCACGTACTGGTTTTGCTTCGGGTCCGGCCCTTTCGGGAAACCCGTTTCCACCCGCTGGACGGGGATGCCCTTCCAGTCGTCGAGCTTCCCGTCCGGCGAGATCGCGACCGGATAGGGAACGTATACGGCGACGCCCGGGATTTGGTCCGGGGCGATCGTGCCCTTGCTTTGGGCATGGGCGCCTATCCCGAAGACGGCGGCGAGGGCGAGTGCCGTCACGATCAGTTTCGTTTGTTTCATAGCGTTTCCTCCAACAAGGTGGAGTATACGGCTTTATGTTGCACAATGCAACATAAAAAGGCATAGAAAACATACTATGCGAAAGCCGCATAGACACGTTGCGTTCCGATCGTGTAGCTAATTGAAGAAGGCGATCGCGAGATCGTACGCGTATCCCGACGCGATCCCCCCGACGAGTATGAGCCCGACGTAGAGAGCGAGGGGCCGTGCCTTGATGAAAGACGCGAAGCCGGCGATAACCCAGGCGCTTGTCGCGGCGCCCGTAATCATGAACGCGATCATCGCGCCTCCGCTCGCCCCCTCGGCGAGGAGGCTGCGGACCAACGGTACCGCCGATTCCCCCGTAACGTAGAGCGGTAGCCCAATTAGTGCCGCGATGGGGACTGCTGCGACGTTCCCGTCACCAAAGAGGCCGACGATCACGGAAGTCGGTACGAAGCGATTGATCAGGAATCCGATGGCGAGAAAGAGGGTATAGAACGGGAGCATCTGACGAAGGCCAACGTCAACGATAGCCTGTCCCATTGCCTTCCACTCGATCGAGCGCCAGGTAAGGCGTCGCGGTCCTGCGCTTGTAGTCGGGGCGCTCGGCGCGAGAGAGGCCGTGCCGCAGGCGCACGACGGAACGGGCGCCAGGGTAAACCGGCTTTGCCCTCGCAGGAAGGTGGTGCGCGTCTCTATGGCGTGGGTAAGGTACCCCGAACCGAGGCCGATCGCGATGGAGGAGACGAGCATCCCCGCCGCGAAGGGCATTCCCACGACCCCGGCGAGCATGATGAAACCGTCCGGGCTCATCAAAGGAGAAGAGGTTAGGAAGGCCATGACCGCCCCCCAGGGAAGGGCGGCGCCGAGCATCCCTACCACGGTAGCCGCGGTGCCGCAGGCGCACAGCGGGGTGAAAGCCCCGAGGGCGACGCTTCCCCATATCGCGAGGTGCGGCCGACGAGAAACCTTCAGCCTGATGCGGGCGGGATCGAGGTGCGCGCGCATCGCGGCGGCGACCAAAATGGCCAAGCAAAGGGGGATCCAGTTGCTCCGATAGTGCGCGATGACGTCAACGGCCATCTGGGCGGTGACCGAGGCGATCTCATTCATTAATTGCGGCATACGTCTCTCCTTATAGATCTTATATCGTAAAAATACGATATTATAGAACAGAAAAAAAGACCGGATCACCCCCGGCGTGGGTGCCCGCCTTCGCGCGAAAGGGCGGCGGTGCCAAGCTCGTCCGTAAGATCCTCGATGAACCCGTCGATCGCGGCCGCGTTCAGGAAGTAGCACGACCAGGTTTCCCGCTTCTCGCGGCGAAGAATACCGGCGGCGACCAAGACCGCCAGGTGTTGGGACGCCGTCGCCTGCGCCAAACCCGTCATCGCCATCACGTCGGCGACGCTTGCCGCGTTCTCGTGGTATTCGAGGCGGTCGCAGCAGCTGACGACGCTATGGTCGCGCAACGCCTTGACGATACGGTACCTGGTGGGGTTTCCCAGCGCGTCGCACACGTCGACGATCTTCGTGTCTTTCGTTCGTCCCTTCATGCTGTCATAGTATATCGCAAAATTACGATATGTCAAGATCTATCGGCGCGTCTTGGGTCCCCGGCGAACGTCTTAACACGCTCGAGCCATTCGAGGATCGCCGCGCGGAAAAGCGCCGGCTGCTCGATCTGCAGGTTGTGGCCCGCCTTGTCCAATATGGCGACCGTTGCCCGGGGCCAGCAGTGGAAGAGGTCGTACTGGTCCTCGAACCCGACCTCCGTGTCCTGCCTGCCGACGAGGACGAGGGTCGGCTTCTCGTACACGAAGGGGGTGGCGTTGATATCCCGCGAGAAGCTTCCGTCTAGGTCATGGGCGAGGAAGCCCTCGTTCTCGGGCAGTACCTCGGTGTGGACGTCGGCGCGAAAGGCGCGGTACGCCGAACTCGTCTGCACGATGGACATGAA
>JAKPSR010000107.1 GCA_029571425.1 Spirochaetota bacterium
CTAAGGCACCAGATCCTAAGTCTGGCGTGTCTGCCAATTTCACCACTCTCGCTCAAGATCCCTTTCGTGCGCTGTTGGATACTATACAAAGGGTAACCCCCTGTCAATACCGACGCTTTTCAGGCATCTCAAGGAAAAAAAACCGTCCGGAAAACCGGACGGAATTGGTTCGAGCGGGAAACGGGAGTCGGACCCGCGACATCCACCTTGGCAAGGTGGCGCTCTACCACTGAGCTATTCCCGCAAAAACACGTTGTACAACTACGCTAGGTGGCGAATTGTGCGAGAGGAGGGACTTGAACCCTCACGCCAAGGCACCAGATCCTAAGTCTGGCGTGTCTGCCAATTCCACCACTCTCGCTCAACGTTTGAGGCATGCCGCGAGGCTTCCTCGTCGTGAGTTTCCGCAGTCTACCGACCATCGCCGTCCGTGTCAAGGACCGTCGGGCGGGGTCTACTGAGCCATGAAGGGATCGAACCTTCGACCCACAGATTAAGAGTCTGTTGCTCTACCAGCTGAGCTAATGGCCCAAATGTCTGTTCGTCAATTCAAGGACGTCCCGAAAGACATCCTTTTGTGCGTCCGACAGGAGTCGAACCTGCGACCTACGGATTCGAAGTCCGGCGCTCTATCCAGCTGAGCTACGGGCGCGCGTCTCGTCCAGTTTTTCGGCCGAAAAGCCCTTTTGGGACTTCTCCCAGCGGGCGTTTTCAGAGGGTGGGTGGTGGGTTTCGAACCCACGACAGCCAGATCCACAATCTGGTGCTCTACCCCTGAACTACACCCACCATCGAACTGACGAGGGCCACTATGCCAGAGAGCATGGAAAATGTCAATACGGAGACGGTTTTTTTCGCTCAGTTAATCCCCGAACCGGCCGAGAATATACTGAAGGAGTCTCAAGATGCAGGAAACCAACGATCGCGCCGGACAGTTGATCGACATCCTTAAGCGGGAGATAGCCGCCATTTCCAACCATTATGCCTGCCAAAAGCGGATGTATGAGTATGTCCTGGTTCGGGACTGGGTGTCCCTTGAGCGCGAGATGGCCGAGGCCCATTCCCACAGCAATCTCTTCCTCAGCCTTGACGAAGGGCGTTCCTCGCTCCTGGCCGCGATCGCCCCCGATATCGACGAATCGAGGGATTTTTACCGCATAACGGCCTCGTTCCCCGACGCCGAACGGGTCGAGGCAAACGCCCTCTACCGGGACTTAAAGCGGCTGCTTCTCCTTTCCAAGACCGAGAACGAGGTGTTCAACACCTACGTGACGAACGCCCGGACCTACCTCCACCAGATGCTCGACGCCGTGGTGCCGGCGAAGAAAGGTAAGATATACTCGCGAAAGGGGGCGCTCATTCCCGGCGCCGTCGACAGCCTGGTCGTCAACCGGTCGTTTTAGCGCGGGCACGACGAAGAAAAGGAGCGCACGATGTCAACGTTTTCCAGCATAGAGATGGGCAAGCGAAGCCTCTTCGCCCACAACCAGGCGATTCAAACCGCCGGCCATAACCTTTCGAACTCCTCGACCGAGGGATATTCCCGTCAGCGCGTGCAGATGAAGGCATTCGAGCCGATCTACCGCCCCGACCTTTCGCGCGCGGAGACCCCGGGCCAGATCGGCCAGGGCGTCACCGTCGAGGCCATCAGGCGCCTCCGCGACGAGTTACTCGACCAGCGCATCGTCGCGCAGACCAACGGGGAAGGCTACTGGGCTACCCGCGACAACTACATCCTGATGATGGAGCAGATATACAACGAGCCGGCCGAGACCTCCGTCCGCACCCGGATGGACCAGTTTTGGGATTCCTGGGAAGAGCTGGCCCTTTACCCCGAGTCGCGGGCGGCGCGCCAAGCCGTGCTGACCCGGGGGGAAACCCTCGTCGACGCGATTCAGCAGCAGTACCGGGGACTCCAAGGCGTCCGCGACATCATTAACGGCGACATCGAGGTCGTCGTTCGCCAGGTGAACGAGTATAGCCGCCAAATCGCCGCCCTTAACGAGGAGATCGTCAAGGTAAAGGCGATGGGGGATAATCCGAACGACTTGATGGACCGGCGCGACCTCTTGGTCGAGCAGCTTTCCGGGTTGATTAACATCACCGTCGACCAGCGCGACCCCGACGAGTTCGTGGTCCACACCGCCGGACTCGAGCTCGTGCAGGGGCGGAGCTACCGCACCTTCGATCTCAGGACCGGGATCGAGAACGACGGCTATGCCGAGGTGGTATGGTCGGAAAACGGCAACCGGGCCGAGTTCACGGGCGGGAAGCTCGGGGCCCTAATCGAGCTTCGCGACAAGGACTTCCGCGACGAGATCCAGTCCCTCGACACGATGACGATGAACTTCGTCGACCTCGTCAACGACGTGCACCGCGACGGCATGGGGGCGAATGGCAGGACCGGCGTCGATTTCTTCGTCGAGCAGCCCTTCGTCAACAACGTCGCCGGAAATTACGATCGCAACGGCGACGGTGAGTACGATTCATCCTACATATTCCGCGTTACCGGGGCGAACAAGCTCTCGGCGCGCGAGCAGATCGGCCTCGCGGGCGAGATCACCCTTTCCGCCGGGACTGGCACCGTGCGCGTCCCCTACTACCCGACCGACATGGTCGCGGACGTTGTCGCGCGCATCAATAACTCGGGCGCCGAGGTCGTCGCTCGCCTCGACCGGGACGGCCGGCTTGTCCTTAAGGGAACCACCGCCGAGTCGGTCGACAATCCTGATTTCGTGATCAGGTACGTCGAGGACTCGGGACGTTTCCTCGCCGGCTACGCGGGCGTCCTCCGCGGCTCGGGCCCCGAGAACGCCTATACCTGGGACCGGGCCGACGCGGTCGACCTCGTCGCCCCGGGCGGCGCCCAGTACGCGGTCGCCCCGATCGCCCATCCTGCCGGCTGGATGGAGGTTAACAAGGTCATCGCGGCCGACGTGCAGACCATCGCGGCCGGTTTCCCGAACGACGAGGGGACGGCCTTCGCCGGCGACAACCGTGCCGCGGTCGCGATTTCGCAGATACGCAATTCGGCCGTGATGGTCGGCGACTCGCGCACCTTCGACGACTACTTCGCCGAGGCGGTGACGGGCGTCGGCCTCAAGGGCGAGCAGGCCGCGCGCGCGCTCGAGACGCAGCGCTCCATAATGAAGGAGCTCCGCGACCTTCGCGACTCGGTGTCCGGCGTGAACATCGACGAGGAGCTCGCCGACGTCATCAAGTTCCAGCACGGCTACAACGCCGCGGCTCGGTTCATCGCGACGGTCGACGAGATGCTCGACACGATCATCAACCGCATGGGCGTCTGACGGAGGTAACCGATGAAGAGAATCAGCTCGAATTTGCAGCACACCGACATGCAGTACGCGCTTCGCCGTCAGGAATCCCGGCTTAACGGGGTGAACAACCAGATGGCGAGCCAGCGGCGCATCCAGGACCTTCGAGACGACCCGCTCGCGGCCGGGCACGCCGTCCGCTATCAATCGTACCTCGCGCGCCTTGACCGTTTCGAGCGGAACGCGAAGACGCTCACCGATCAATTCAAGGTCGCCGAGGGATTCATGAACCAGTCCCTGCAGGTGATGCAGCGCGTGCGCGAGCTCGCCGTCCAGGGCGCTAACGGCACCCTTACACCGGGCGACCTGAAAAACATCGCGCCCGAGATCGACGAGCTCCTTAAGGAGCTCGTGCTCAACGCGAACGCCACCGGCCCCGACGGGGTTCGCGTGTTCGCGGGCACCAAGAGCTTCACCGAGCCCTTCGAGACCGTGCTCGGCGACGTCGACGGGGCGGGCAACCCGATGATCCGGCAAGTCCGGTACAACGGATCCGTGGACCCGAAGAACGTCGAGATCGACGAGCTTTCCTACGCACGCGCCGACACCTCCGGCAGCCGCACCTTCTGGGCCGAGAGGCAAAGCCTTTTCTCCGAGGTCGACGCGACGGCTTACCAGGTCAGGGAAGACACCGCGATCGAGGTTGACGGGATATCCGTGCCGCTCGCGGCGGGCGACAACGTCTACGCCATCATCGCGAAGATCAACGACTCGGGCGCGGCCGTGAAGGCGAGCCTCGACCCGGTGACGAACGGCCTCAACCTTGAGACGACGGACGCGCGCCAGCTGTGGCTCAAGGACGCATCAGGCGGCGACGTCCTCTCGTCCCTTGGCCTCGTCAAGGCGGGGCAGCGCCCGCCCTACAACCTCGCCGACTCGGTTAGGGTGTCAGGCGGGTCGATCTTCGACGCGGTCATCGCGTTCAGGGACGCGCTCCTCTCAGGCGACCAGGAAGCCGTCGGCGGGAAGGTACTCGGCGCGCTGGACGGGTCGATAGACAGCCTGGCGACCCGCCTCGCCGAGATCGGCTCGCGCTACGAGCGCACGCAGGCGACCGTAGCCAGGCTCGAGACGCAGACGCTGAACGCCACGGGCGCCGAGTCGCGCGAGGCCGACCTCGACTTTACAAAAGCGATGACAGACCTTAAGATGTACGAGTACACGCAGCAAGCCGCGCTAAGCACGGCGGCGAAGCTCTACTCGAGCACGCTCCTAAATTATCTACAGTAAGGTGAGAAGACATGGACATCAAGACGAAGGCTATGGGCACGGTCTCAATAGTCGAGCGGCAAATCATCGAAATCCCGGCGGGTTTCTACGGCTTCGAGAAGTATAAGCGCTTCGCCCTGATAGACGCGACACAAAAGCCGTTCATATGGATACAGTCCCTCGATGACGAGGGGCTCGCGTTCCTCGCGATCGACCCGTTCCTGTTCAGACCCGACTACGAGATCGACGTCGACGACGCGGCGCTCGCCGAGATAGGCGTGTCCTCTCCGTCAGACGTCCTCGTCTTCGCCCTCATCACTGTCCCGCAGGACGGCGGCCCGATAACGGCGAACCTCCAGGGGCCGCTGATCGTCAACAAGGCGAACAACATGGCGGTGCAGGCCGTCCTCTCGGACGCGAAGTGGGGCACCAAGCACGACCTCCTGGCGGAATTCTCCGCGAAGGGCGGCACCCGATGCTGATACTCTCCCGCAAGATGAACGAGAAGATCATGATCGGCGAAGATATCTCCATCACGATCATCGAGATACGGGGCGACCAAGTGAAGATCGGGGTCGAGGCGCCGAAGTCCGTTAAGGTATTTAGGCAGGAAGTGTTCCTCGCGATCAAGAACGAGAACCGTGCCGCGGCCACGTCGGCCGACGCCAACCTCGAGTCCCTTTCGGGCCTTACCCTAAAATAGCCCGGCGTGCTCGCGCGAGCGGTCGCGGTCGCTCGCGGTGTAGCTCTCGCTGTCCCGCAACAAGTCCCATACCTCGGCGAATTCGCCGTGAATCTTCTCGAAGACCGATATGAGAACGGGGTCGAACTGCTCGCCCTTTCCCGCCAGTATCTTTTTCACGGCTTCTTCGTGCGTGTACTCCGACTTGTAGGTACGCCGCATCCTGAGCGCGTCGTAGACGTCGGCGATGGTCACGATCCTCGCCGCGAGCGGAATCATCTCGCCCTCGAGCTTAAACGGATACCCGGTCCCGTTCCACCACTCGTGGTGGCTTAGGGCGATCTCCTTCGCCATTGGCTCGGGATACGAGGCGAGGATGAAGGTCCCGTTCACCGTGTGCTCGCGCATGATCTCCCACTCAAGGTCGGTCAGCTTTCCCGGCTTTTGCAGGATGTAGTCCGGCGTGCCTATCTTGCCCACGTCGTGCATCGCGGCGAGGAAGCTGATGTTCTCGATGAAATCCGGGTCGATCTGCGGGTAGAGGCCGATCGAGTAGAGGTACTGCGCCATCTTGCGGCAATAGTAGCTAACCCGCTCGTTGTGCATCCCCGTGTCGTTGTCCTTCAGCTTCGCCGCCTCCAGGATGCCGGTGAAGGTCGCGCGCAGTTGGCTGTGGTGCTGGCTCGTGACGTCGTCGAAGAGGACGAGGAATCCGGACACGGCGCGCGAGTCGGAGAACACGGGGATGATGTTCGTGCGCGTGTA